>JAOPWT010000091.1 GCA_025965555.1 Mycobacterium sp. | reverse complement strand
ATCTCGTCCTCGTCCATGCGCTGTGCATGGCCCTCGACGACGTACTGCTCGGGGCGGGGCAGTCATGAGGCGCGGCCCACTGGTCGTCGTCGGCGACTCGATGCTCGACGTCGATCTCGAGGGGTCGGCGACCCGGCTGAGCCCGGAGGCGCCCGTGCCCGTCATCGACGCCGAGCGGATGTGGCAGCGTCCTGGCGGCGCGGGCCTTGCGGCGCTGCTCGCGGCCCGGCACCAGGACGACGTCGTGCTGATCACCGGTCTCGCCGACGATGACGGTGGCAGCCTGCTCCGAGAGCTGTTGCATGCCGGGGGTGTTCGTGTCATCGGATTGCCGATGTCGGGTAGCACCGTCACCAAGACCCGGGTGCGGGCGCGGGGACAGTCGGTACTGCGGATCGATCAGGGCGACGCCACGCACGTGCCGAACCCATTGCCGAAGGAGGCGAGGGACGCGCTCTCGGCGGCGCGTGCGGTCTGTGTTGCCGATTACGGCCGCGGGTTGACGGCGCTGCCTCCGCTGCGTGATGCCCTCACGCGGGCGGCGAGCGTCACACCCTTACTGTGGGACCCGCATCCGCGCGGCTGCACGCCCGTGCCGGGTTGCGCCCTCGTCACGCCCAATGAGGATGAGGCACAACACTTCTGTGCCGGTGGATCGGTCGAGGCGCTGCGGCAGAAGTGGCGGGCCGAGGCCATCTGCGTGACGTTGGGCGCCAGGGGCGCCCGACTCTTCCTCCGCGATGAGCCCCGCTGTCACGTCGGCGTGCCGGTCATCGACGCGGTCGGTTCGGCACGGCCCGACGTCTGCGGGGCCGGGGACCGGTTCGCGGTGGCCGCCGCGCTCGCACTGGCGGATGGCACCGAACCTGGCGCGGCCGTGGTGCTCGCGGTCGAGGCGGCCGCCCGGTTCGTCGCCGCCGGTGGCGCAGCTGGGGTGTCAACACCCGCCTCACCGGCAGGGGCGCGCAACTCCGTTGTCGCCCCGACGAATTCCGACGACGCTGCCTCTGCCGACGTGGCGGCCCTGGCCCGGCGATGGCATGCGGAAGGACGCACCGTGGTGGCCACCGGCGGCTGTTTCGACCTGCTGCACACCGGTCACGTGAAGCTGCTGCGGCACGCTCGTCAGCTCGGCGACGCCTTGATCGTGCTGATCAACTCCGATGAGTCGGTGCGCGCTCTGAAGGGTTCCGACCGGCCGCTCGTGCCTGCAGCGGATCGGGCCAGGGTGCTGGCCGCATTGGCGTGTGTCGACGCGGTCGGCGTGTTCGACGAGGCGACCCCGGAGTGCCTTCTTCAGGACGTTCGTCCCGACGTGTGGGTCAAGGGCGGCGACTACGCCGCCGTGGACCTGCCAGAAGCCGACGTCGTTGCCCGGCACGGCGGCGAAGTGGTCATCGTGCCGACCGTCGGCGATTACTCATCATCCCAACTGATCGCCACCGCGCGGTGGGATCGAACGAACCGGAGGAACCCGACATGACCCATCCGTTGAACACTTCCCGACTCGGCAACGTGATCATCACCGGGGGCTCATCGGGGCTCGGCGCCGCGGCCGTCGAGGCCGTCATCCGGCATGGTGGCACGCCGCTGGTCATCGACAAGAAGCCGCCAGCTGGCCGCAACGCGCTCGTCGATCATGCGTTCGCCGACCTCGCCGACACCAACGCCGTGCACGCCGCGGTGACCAGCCTCGTCGAGCGCGCCAAGGGCCCGATCACCGGACTGTTCACGGCCGCAGGCATCGATTCCTGCGGCACGTTGGAGCAGGTTCCTGCCAAGGAGTGGGAACAGGTCATCCTCGTCAACCTGCTCGGGACCGCCGCCGTCGTGCGGTCCGTCCTGCCCCATCTACGGGAAGCCAGAGGACGGATCGTGACGGTGGCCTCGACGCTCGGCATCAAGGCCGTCAGCGACGCCACCGCCTACTGCGCGTCCAAGTTCGGCGTGGTCGGCTTCACGCGTGCGCTGGCTGCCGAGCTCGCCGGTGACGTCGGTGTCACACTGCTCATCCCCGGCGGCATGCACACGCCCTTCTTCGACGGGCGCACCGAGCAGTACAAGCCGCCGCCCGACGCCAAGCTCAACAGGCCAGAAGACGTCGCCGAGACCGTGGTGTTCGCGCTGTCCCAGCCGCCGGGCTGCGAGATCCGCGAGCTGGTGGTCTGCGCTTCGACGGAGTCTTCATGGCCCTAGCTCCGGCGGCCGACGTCGTCTACGTGCTGCGGGCCCTCGGACTCGGTGACCTGTTGACCGCAGTGCCTGCGCTGCGCGGACTTCGCCGCCACTTCCCCGACGCGCGGCTGGTCCTGGCCGCACCAACCCAGTATCGGGAGTTGGCCATGTTGACCGGTGCCGTCGACGACGTCGCCGCCACGGCGGGTCTTGGTGAGGTCGAGTCGCTGGGGCTCTCACCTGCCCTGGCCGTCAACCTGCACGGCAAGGGTCCGCAGAGCATCGATCGCCTCGTGCAGCTGGCCCCGAAACAGCTTCTGACGCACCACCACCCGGCTCGGCCGACCCACGATGGGCCGCCGTGGCGGGCGGACCTTCACGAGGTCGACCGCTGGTGCATACTGCTCGACTGGGCGGGCATCGCCAGCGACCCGGACGATCTCCACCTCGATCGACCCGACGGCCATCCAGATCGCAGCGGAGTCGTCGTCGTGCACCCGGGAGCGGCGGCCCCGGCGCGGCGATGGCCCGCCGCACGGTTCGCCGCCGTCGCCGCGGCGCTGCGGGCCGAGGGTCGCGACGTGGTGGTGACGGGTTCGACCGCGGAACGGCACCTCGCGCTGCACGTCGCCAGGGGGGCGGGACTGCCCGAATCAGCGGTCCTGGCAGGAACACTCGGGCTGTCGGGCCTGCTCGCGCTCGTCAACGACGGCGAATTGGTGATCTGCGGGGACACCGGCGTGGCGCATGTCGCGACCGCGATGAGGACCCCGTCGGTCGTGTTGTTCGGCCCCACCCCGCCCAGCCTGTGGGGGCCGCGCGACGCTGCCAAACACCTCACCCTGTGGGCCGGCGAGACGGGTGATCCGCACGGCGTCGATGCGCATGAAGGACTGCTCGCGCTGACGACGTCGAACGTGCTCGCGGCGAGTCGTTCAGTGCTGGGACGATGCGCGTGAGCGGCGACGCCGGAAACCGGGACGGCATCCGGGTCGGTGTGGTGGGCGTCGGCTACGTCGGTCTCACCACCGCGGTGTGTCTGGCCGAGCGCGGAATCGACACCGTGGCAGCCGACCTCGACCTGGCCAAGCTCGACCGCCTCAACGACGGCTTCGCGACGATCGACGAGCCGGGACTGCAAGAGGCGTTGCGTGACGGATTGGATCACGGCACCCTGCGCTTCACCGCCGACGATGCCGATCTCGCCGACCGCGACGTCGTATTCGTCTGCGTGCCGACGCCGAGCGCTGCCGACGGAGCCGCAGATCTCGGGGCAGTCGACTCGGTCGTCGACCGAATGGCGTCGGTGCTGTGCCCACGCGCCGTCGTGGCGCTGAAGTCGACCGTTCCCGTGGGAACCACCCGGAGCGCATCTAACCGGTTGCAACACAAGGGCATTCATGTGGTGTCGACGCCGGAATTCCTGCGCGAGGGCCGTGCCGTCGAGGACTTCCGGCATCCCGACCGACTGGTCATCGGCGCATCGGCGGAAGAAGCGGCCGACGCGGTGTGCCGTGCCTATGGCCCGCAGTCGGGTCCGATCCTGCGCATGAGTCCCGAAAGCGCCGAGTTGGCCAAGTACGCCAGCAACGCCTTTCTCGCGATCAAGCTCTCCTATGCCAACTCACTGGCCGAACTGTCGGCCAGCACCGGCGCCGACGTCACCGACGTCACCAGGTGCATGGGCGCCGATCAACGCATCGGACCCGCATTCCTCAAACCCGGTCCAGGCTGGGGCGGTTCATGCCTGCCCAAGGACACCGCGGCGCTGATCCACACCGCTCGGGAGAACGGGGTGGCGTTGGCCGAGGTCGAGGCGAGCCGTTCGACGAACCGTGCGCAGGCGCCTCGCGTGGCGCAGATGCTGACGCGGACGATCCACCGGCCACTGGGTTCGATGCGGATCACGGCGCTCGGGCTGACCTTCAAGGCAGACACCAGCGACACTCGGGATTCGCCAGCGTTGGCTGTGTGCACGCATCTCACCGCAGGCGGCGCCCAGATCCAGGGCTACGACCCGCAGTTGACGGCCATCGACCCCGACGTCCTGGTGTCCGCCGGCGTGACGGCCGTCGACGACCCGTACCGCGCGAGCAAGGCGGCCGACGCGATCGTCGTCCTCACCGAATGGCGTGAATTCGTCGACCTCGACTGGTCGGCCATCGCCTTGGAGTCGCCGGGGGCGGTGGTTCTGGACACCCGGAACCTGCTCGACGCCAGCGCCATCGAAGGCGTCGGGCTGCGCTACGTGGGCAACGGGCGGTCGGTCCGCCCGGAATGAGGTGGCTACTCGGTCCGACGCGGTGGCGCGCATGCCTACGGCGTTTCCGCCGAACGCGCCTTCACGTCCTCCTCACCGCTCACGACGGCATCCCGAGTTCACTTCTCGAGCAATCGGTCGACGGCCAGGCCTGACCCCGGCGTCGGGCCTGCGGTACTGTCGGGCTGAAGCGGGTTCAGAAGTCAGCTCGGCCGCCCTGCAGTGGAGCCAGCGATGTCCTGTATTCATGGTGTGCGGCGGCAACACACCCATAGCCGCGACTCCGTCGAGATCACGACCTATCTGAGGCGCATCTACGGTGCCAGCCTGTGCCTCGAGCCGTTGCGACGCCGCCATGGCGTGCGACTCGGCCTCGAGCACAGCCGCATCGACGCGGCAGAATTCGCCCTCGAGGAGGTCAGACACGACGGCGACGTGGAGGCGCGCGCGGAGACAACGTCCGATCTGGTCGTGCTGTGGGCGGTCGACGGCCAGGTGGAGAGTCACGTTGACGGGTACGACGGTGCGGCAGGTCCGGGGCGGATCGTCCTCGGCTCGACGTCGGTGAACCCCGTCCGGGTGCGAACGCGCGACGCCACTATGCGAACCGTCGTCCTCGGACAGGCTCTGGTGTCGAAGGCCATTGCCGACCTCGCGCCGGACCGCCCGACGCGCGTGCGCTTCGGCGGACTCGAACCGGTCACCCCTGAGGCCGGGCGGGCGCTCACCGCGGCTCGCCGCTACGTCGAGACCACGGTGCTGGCCGACGACGGCCTGGCCACGCCGCTGGTGCTGGCAGCGGCTGGGCGGCTGCTCGCCGCGACCGTCCTGTCGGCCTTCCCCAATTCGACGGACGGCGCCGACCACCCAAACGATCGAAACGACCATCACCCCACTCTGCTCCGGCGCGCGATCGCCTACATCGACGACCACGCCGACGAGGACATCGGCGTGGCCGAGATTGCCAGCGCGGTGTACGTGACTCCGAGGGCACTGCAGTACATGTTCCGTCGCCATCTGGAGAGCACGCCGATGGCCTACCTCCGCCGAGTCCGATTGGACCAGGCGCACCACGACCTGGTGACGGGCGACAGATGGACCACCACGGTGACGGCCGCGGCCGCTCGTTGGGGCTTCGCGCACACTGGCCGGTTCGCCGTGCTCTACCGCGAGACCTACGGCCAGAGCCCCCACGTCACGCTTCGCAGCTGACGCATCGGCGGCGACCGGTCGCCGTTCCTCGTCTTCGAAACACGCTGTGTGCGTATCGATCCCGCGGAGTGCAGCTTGCGCCGTAGGTGTGGCTCCGAAGAAAAGTCAAACCGTGCAGCGAATGCGTTTATCCGAACAACGAACGGGCAATGCGGTCAAAGGCGGTTACGGGTGGTCGACCACCAGCAGCCGTAGGCCTTGCCGGTTCAGACCCGCGAGCCGGCGAGGCCGCACCGGGATCTTATAGAGGCCCGTCCCGATCGGCGCCGGCTTGACCAGATACCCGCCACGATGCCGAAATCGCGGCCACCGCTCAGCGCATGGGGGCGTACTGTGAGGGATCAGTCGGCCGCGGGGGTGGCTGTAGAGCCAGGAGTCGCCATGACAGTCGAATGGCAACGTTCCAAGGTTGCCGAGCTAGCCGAACTTCTGGTCGATGCGCAGATCCGTGCATGTCGCGACGGTGACGCCACGTTGGCCGAGATCACCGACAGTGCCACCCGCGCCGTGCCGGGAGCCCAGTGGGCCGGACTCACGATCGTCAGCAAGAGAGACGGCATTCGCAACATCGCAGCGACGCACCCATACGTCATTGCGCTCGACGACGTTCAGCGGCGCGACCAACAGGGTCCGTGTCTGACTGCGGCGTGGGAGAACCACACCATCTACGTCGAGGACCTACTCACCGACGAACGTTGGCCGAGCTACCGCGCGAGTGCGCTCGAGCTGACCCCCATCCGCTCGATCGTGTCGTTCCGGGTATTCGCCGGCGAGCACGCCAGCGGTGCGCTGAACTTCTTTGCCGAGCGGCCACACGCGTTCACCGAGGAGGCCATCGAGTTGGGGCTGATCTTCGCGACGCACGCCGCGATCGCATGGGGCATCAAGCGGCGCAATCAACAGTTCCAGAGTGCGCTGGCTTCACGCGACGTGATCGGGCAGGCCAAGGGCATGTTGATGGAGCGGTTCGACATCGACGCCGTGCAGGCATTCGACCTGTTGAAGCGGCTGTCGCAGGACGGCAACACCCCGTTGCACTACATCGCCGAGCGGCTGACGTCGTCACGGGGCCCGACGCCAGAGGCGTGACTCCCCGTTGACGCCGAAGCCAGTGCCCGGCACCACCCTGGGTAACGGACGTCGCCCCGCGACGATCTTGAAGCTGTTCCCGCGCAGCTTGTTTGGTGCGAGACATGCGGGTAGCAGGGAGCTGGCGGTGTGAAGCCCATGTCACGCCGAAGTGTCCGGTTCGCGAAGGATGGGGCCCGCTCAGCGGGCCACTGAACGAAGTTCTGCGGCGCGCTTGCAAGTGTCTCGCATTGTTTATGTGCTGACAGCGTCGTGATCGTGCCGAATTTCAGCCAACCTGCCGTCAACGGTGGTGTCGACGGCGGCCGAGAATCGGAGCACACTACGTGCATCCCTGGAGACGGCGGGGCGATCCTCATCGCTCTGGACGACAGGTGGCAGCCTTGACATCACCGGAACCCAACTTGGAAGCGTCGGGCAGGCACCGCCGCCGTCGGGACGGCGCCCCACTGGACGGCCATTCCCGCTACGACGACGTGCCGGATCTGTTTCGCGAGCTCCGGAGTCTGCCAACGGATTCAATGCAGTACATGCGCTTGCGCACCCGCATCATCGAGCAGTGCCTGCCCCTCGCCGATCACGTTGCGCGTCGATACAGCCGACGCGGGGAGTCCCACGATGACCTGTTACAGGTCGCGCGCGTGGGATTGGTCAAGGCAGTGAACCGATTCGACCCAGACGCGGGAGACTTCCTCGCCTTCGCCGTGCCGACGATCATGGGAGAGGTCAAACGCTACTTTCGCGACTTCAGCTGGGCAGTCAAGGTGCCGCGGCGGTTGAAGGAAATCTACCCCCAATTGGGCTTGGCGATGAACGAACTGTCACAGCGGCTGGGTCGTTCGCCCACACCGTCCGAGCTGGCCGCCCAAATCGGCGTCGACCGGGAGGAGGTCGTGGAAGCCATGACGGCCGGCGAGGGATTCAAGGCACGCTCGATCGACTTCACGGCAACCTCCGACGATGACAAGCCGACCATCGCGGATCGCATGGGCGATCTGGATCCTGGAATCAGGTTCATCGAGGACCGCGAGGCTCTGAAGGCGCAGATGGCCACTCTGCCGTCACGACTCGAACAGATCATCGTGATGCGCTTCTTCGGGTCCATGTCCCAGGACGAGATCGCCAAGGAGATGAATATCTCGCAAATGCACGTGTCAAGACTGTTGGTGAAGGCGCTGAAGCTGCTCCGAGACGGAATGCGCGAGCCAGACGACACCCGCGTCATGGCGGGCTCACGTATTCGTCGACGAAGCGCTTAGGGTGAGCGTGAAAGGGTAGCCACCATCAGTGACGCACATGTCGGAGGCCAGCGCGCAACCACCGCTCGGCGTGATCGCCGTCGGAGCGTCGGCCGGCGGGGTCGAGGCGTTGAAGCAACTCGTCGCAGGTTTGCCGCCGGACCTGCCCTTTCCGGTGTTGGTCACGCTGCACATGGCGGCAGGCAGTCCCAGCGTCCTCGCCGCGATCCTTGACAGGAGCGGACCGCTTCCCGCCGCGCAGGCCGTCGATGGCGAGCATCTCCGTTCCGGGCGCATCTACGTGGCCGTTCCCGACCGTCATCTCCTGGTGGAGGATCATCGCGTCGTCGTGTCGCGCGGACCCACGGAGGACGGCTTTCGGCCGGCGATCAATCCGCTGTTGCGTTCGGCTGCAGTGGCCCACGGGCCCCGCGCCATCGGGGTCCTACTGTCCGGGGTATTGGACGACGGAGTGCTCGGCCTCGCCGCCATCCGCTCCCGTGGTGGTGTCACGGTCGTGCAGGACCCCGATGACGCACTGTTTCCCGACATGCCGCGCAACGCGATCGCAGCGCAAACCGTGGACCACGAGGTCGCAGCGGGCGCCGCGGGACGGCTGTTCGCCAAGCTGGCTGAGCGCCCACCCGACGACGTCCGGTTGAAGCGTGAGACCGCAAAGGAATTGGAGAATCGAATTGCCATGTGCCCTCGTCGCTCCGATGTATTCGACGCCGAGGAACTGGGGCCGCCCTCGGGTTTCACATGCCCGGATTGCAATGGATCAC
>JAOPWT010000084.1 GCA_025965555.1 Mycobacterium sp. | reverse complement strand
GTCGATCAGGGCAGTCATGATCTCGGGATTGCGGTGCCCGAGGTTGTAGGTGCCGCCGTTGAGATGCATGTCGATGAGGCGACGGCCACCCATGTCCCACAGGAAGTAGCCCTCCCTGCGGTCGACGACGAGGTCGACGCCCGCGTCGGTCCAGAACTGCGTCTTGTTCGGGTTCCAGTACTTCTTCGCCTGTTCGAGCACCTGAGCCTTTGACTCGAACGAGAACGTGCCGTAGTCGTACACGGGGTCACCGTAAATGGGCTGACCATTTGTGTCAATGGGTCTCAATTGGTGGTGCCGCCGCGCGCTGCGATGAGAGGATGAGGGCTCCAGTACGAGAGGAACCGGCCAATGGATCCCGAGGGATACGTCCACACCCGTGACGGGGACCTCGACCAGGGGCGGATGCGGATCCTCGACGCGAGGCCGGTGAACCTCGACGGCTTCAGTGTGACCAACCCCGACCTCGGGCTGGTCGCGATGCGCAGCCCCTTCGATCCCGAGCCATCGCTGGTGGTGCAGGACGGTCCGGAAGGCAAGCGCGTCATCGAACTCGACGGAAAGACCATCGACGACTTCGACGTGATCGACGAATTCATCGCCATCTACGGCTTGAACCTCGACGTCGCCGAGGAAGCCATGGCGCTCGACGACCAGGCCCTGGCTCGGATGATCGTCGACTTCAACGTCCCCCGCGCGGAGGTGGTGCGCCTCGTCGGTGGCACCACGCCGGCCAAGCTGGCGCGCGTCGTCGCACTGCTCTCACCCGTGGAGATGCAGATGGCGATGACGCGGATGCGGGCCAGGCGGACGCCGAGCAATCAGGCGCACGTGACCAACCAACTCGACGATCCACTGCTGATCGCGGCAGATGCCGCCAGCGCGGTGGCGTACGGCTTCCGCGAGGTCGAGACGACGGTGCCCGTGCTTGGCGACGCACCGTCCAACGCCGTCGCGCTGCTGATCGGCAGCCAGGTGGGCATCCCAGGTGCGATGGCCCAGTGCTCCATCGAGGAGGCGTTGGAGCTGCGGTTGGGTCTGCGGGGGCTGACCAGCTACGCCGAGACGATCTCCATCTACGGCACCGAGCAGGTGTTCGTCGACGGTGACGACACCCCGTTCTCCAAGGCGATCCTCACCTCCGCGTACGCATCCCGCGGCCTCAAGATGCGGGTGACCAGCGGAGGCGGTGCCGAGGTGCTGATGGGCGCGGCCGAGAAGTGCTCCATCCTGTACCTGGAGTCGCGGTGCGTCGCGCTGGCGCGGGCGCTGGGGTCCCAGGGCGTGCAGAACGGCGGCATCGACGGCGTCGGCGTGGTCGCCTCGGTGCCCGACGGCATGAAGGAACTGCTCGCCGAGAATCTGATGGTCATGTTGCGCGATCTCGAATCGTGTGCGGGCAACGACAATCTGATCTCCGAATCCGACATCCGCCGCAGCGCGCACACCCTACCCGTGCTGCTGGCCGGCGCGGACTTCATCTTCTCGGGCTTCGGATCCATTCCGCGCTACGACAACGCGTTTGCGCTGTCGAACTTCAACTCCGATGACATGGACGACTTCCTGGTGCTGCAGCGCGACTGGGGTGTCGACGGCGGTCTGCGCACCGTTCCGGTCGAGCACCTGGCACGGGTTCGTCGTCGCGCGGCGACGGCCGTGCAGGCGGTGTACCGCGATCTCGGTCTTGCCGACTTCGATGACGACCGGGTCGATGCCGTGGTGGTGGCCAACGGATCTCGCGATCTGTCACCCGGCGATCCCAAGGCCGTCGCCGAGGCGGCCACCGCGATCGAGGCCAAGCAGCTGACCGTGTTCGACGTCATCGCGTCGCTCAAGCGCACCGGCTACGACGAGGAGGCCGACGCCATCATGCACCTGACCCGGGAGCGGTTGCGCGGAGACCAACTGCAGACCTCGGCGATCTTCGATGGGGAGATGCGGGTGCTGTCCAAGATCACCGACCCGAACGACTACGCGGGCCCTGGTAGCGGTTATTCGTTGACGGCGGAGCGACGCGCGGAGATCGACGCCATCCGGCAGGCGCGGACGGCCGCCGAGTTGACGGCCGATCAGACCGAGCACCGCGATCACGTCAGGTTCGCCGACGTCGAAATCGCCAGGCAGGGAAGCGATCCCCGCGAGGTGTGCATCGGGCTCTCGCCCGCGCTTGGCCGAACGGTGTGGCTGTCGCTCTGCGGGTTGACCGTCGGCGAAGTGCTTCGGCAGATCTCGGCGGGACTCGAGGAGGAGGGCTGCGTACCGCGCCTGGTGCGGATCCGCTCCACCATCGACGTCGGGCTGATCGGGCTGACCGCCGCTCGGCTGTCGGGGTCTGGGATTGGAATCGGGTTGCAGGGCAAGGGAACCGCGTTGATCCACCGCCGCGATCTGGCGCCGCTGGCGAATCTGGAGTTGTTCAGCGTCGCACCCTTGTTGACTGCGAAGATGTATCGCGAGTTGGGCAAGAACGCCGCCAGGCATGCCAAGGGCATGGCCCCGGTGCCGATCTTCACC
>JAOPWT010000071.1 GCA_025965555.1 Mycobacterium sp. | reverse complement strand
GTGATCCCGAGCAGGTCGTAGATCGTCGGCGTGACGTCGCAGACGTTGACGTTGTTGTCGCGGACTTCGCCGTGCGAGTCGATTCCCTTGGGCCAGGAAATGATTGCCGTGTCGGCGATGCCACCTTCATGCGAGGCATAGCGCTTGAACAACTTGTACGGCGTGTTGAACGCCATCGCCCACCCGATCGGGTAGTGGTTGTAGGTCTCGGGGGCACCGAGATGGTCGTAGAACCGCAGACTCTCTTCCACGGTGTCGATGTACCCGTTGAAGAACTTCACCTCGTTGACCGATCCGTTCGGGCCGCCCTCACCGCTGGCGCCGTTGTCGGAGATCACCACGAGGATGGTGTTGTCGAGTTGCCCCGACTCCTCGAGATAGTCGAGGATCCGGCCGATTTGCGCGTCCGTGTAGGACAGGAAGCCGGCGAACACCTCGGCCATCCGACTGAACAGCCGCTTCTCCTCGTCGTTCAGCGTGTCCCACGGCCGGACGGTGTCCTGATACGGCCACGCCTCCCCGTTGGGACCCTTCACGTCGAGATACGGGTTGACGGGCGACAATTCGGTGTCCTGCGGCACGATGCCGAGCTTCTTCTGATTCTCGAGGACGATCTCGCGATACTTCTCGTAACCCATGTCGAAGCGACCGGCGTACTGGTCGGCCCACTCCTTGAAGACGTGGTGTGGCGCGTGACCGGCACCCGGGCACAGGTAGTTGAACCACGGCTTGTCGGGCGCGATCACCTTGGCGTCGCGGATGAACTCGATGGTCCGGTCGGCCAGGTCCTTCGAGAGGTGGTAGCCGTCCTCTGGGGTGGCGGGAGGGGCGACGGGATGGTTGTCGTACACCAGCTCCGGATACCACTGATCGGTCTCGCCGCCCATGAATCCGTAGAAGCGTTCGAAGCCGCGGCTCAGCGGCCAATGTCGTTTGGTGGCAGCCAGATTAGACTCCTCCAGCGGCGTCAGGTGCCACTTGCCGACGCAGTAGGTGTTGTAGCCGCGTTCGGCGAGCACCTCCGACAGCAGCGCCGTGTCGTCGGGGATGCGGCCGTTGCAGTTCGGGAAGCCGTCGGTGAACTCCTCGATGGTGGCCATCCCCACCGTGGTGGCGTTGCGGCCCGTGAGCAGCGACGCCCTGGTTGGCGAGCACAGCGCGGTGGTGTGGAACTGCGAGAGACGCACTCCACGTTCGGCGATGCGGCTCATCGCGGGCATCTCGACGAGACCGCCGAAGCAGTCCCACGTCGCGATCCCCGTGTCGTCCCAGACGAGGTACAGGACGTTGGGAGCGTCCTTCGGCGCAGTCGGCGCCGCGTAGGGGCCCCAGTCCGGCTCGGAGTCGCGGATGTCGAGCTCGATCTTGCCGTTGAATTCGGAAGTCATCTTGTTCCTCGCGTCCGCAGCGCCATCGCCTCGATTACCGCCAGGAGGTTACACCCGCAACGTATCCGACGCCTGCGAAATTGACGACAGCGTTATTTCGGCTCTCCGGAACGACCGCCCGGCTACCAGCCGGACGACCCCTGCTCGTCGCCACCAAAGAGGTTGTCCCGCAGCGGTGCAACGCTAGGTACCGAACCTGCGGTGCCCGCGGACGGCGTACGACATACGCGTGCGGCCATGCTCGATTACTCTCGACCCCGATGACCAGCGAGTTGGACGACGAGGCGCCGCTGCCGCGCGTACTGGCGCTGCTGTGGCAGGAGTGCGCACCACCTCGGCGGTCGAGCGGCCTGAGCCGCGACCGCATCGTCGCAGCGGCAATCGATCTCGCCGACTCCGACGGGCTCGGCACCCTGTCGATGGCCAGGCTTGCGGAGCGCCTGGGCTGCGGCACGATGTCGCTGTACCGGCACGTCGCGAACAAGGACGAGCTGCTGGTGTTCATGCTGTCGGCCGCAGCCGACCGCCCGCCCCCGGTGGCCGACCCCACGAATTGGCGCGGCGCTCTTACGGATTGGGCGAACGGCCTGTGGGAGGTCTACCACCGCCATCCGTGGGTCCTGCAGGCTGCGTCGGCGGGTCCGCCCGCGGACCCCGGGCAGTTGTCCTGGCTGAATGCGGGACTGTCCGCACTCGGCGCCACGGCGCTACCCGAGCGCGACAAGCTCGGCGCCGTCATGGCCGTGCTGCACTACGTGCGGGGCGCGGCGGCCCTGGCCATCGAGGCAGGCGCCATGCCGGATCTGGCGTACCCCGGTCTGCTCAAGAAGTTGGTCGACGACACCCGGTTCCCCGCACTGTCCCTGGCGCTTCGAGCCGGGGTGTTCGACGACGTGAGTGGCGATCCGTTGGCCGAATTCCGCACCGGTCTCGGGCAATTGATCGACGGAGTCGAGGTGAAGGTCGGGGCCGCAGTCGGGTAGCGGTCTACCGGGCGCGCTTGTCGGCCGAGCGTGCCGCAGGCCGATCGCCGCTGCGCGCTGCACCGTTGTGGCTCTGAGCACCGTCGGGCATCCGATGATCCGCACCGCCGGGCTTGCGGTGTATGCGCTGCCGGCGCTTGGCCTTCGTCTCGTACATGGCCGAGTCCGCGTCGCGCAGGATCTCGATGGCAGTGCGCGGGTCGTCCGCTGCCACGACGGTGACTCCGATGCTGCCCTGGGTGCGCACCGTCGCGGCGCCCAGGATCATCGGTTCCGAGAGGCTGTGTTCGAGCCGTCCGACGAAGGCGGCGAGCTCCGCAGGTCCGATGTCGCCTGCGACGAGAGTGACGAATTCGTCGCCCCCGAGCCGTCCGACCACGTCGTTCGGCCCGACCGACGCTCGAAGGCAGTGCGCCACGCTCTGCAGCAGCTCGTCACCGGAGTCGTGGCCGAGCGAGTCGTTGATCGCCTTGAGATTGTCGAGATCGATGAACAACACCGCCCCCAGCCGCTGATCGCCACTGGCGCGAAGGGAATCGGAGATCTTGTCGAGTACGGCGGAACGGTTCGGCAGACCTGTGAGAGCGTCATGGGTGGCTCGATGCGTGAGCCGTTCGCGGGCCACCTGCTCGGCGGTGATATCGGAGAACGAGACGAGGACTGCCGTGCCGTAACGGTCGTCGCTGTCCAACGGTCGGCAACTGACCCGCAACCACGTCCGCCGACCGTCAGTGCGGTCGATGCCGACGACGAAGCCTTGAAACGGCTTTCCGGTGCGCACGGTCTGCGTGACGGGGTGGTCACGTAGGTCGATGGGACGACGGTCGGCGTTGTACATCGGGATGGCGTGGACCGCGCGCCCATCGCCACCGACGAGTGCCGCGGCGGACAGTCCGAGGATGTTCTCCGCTGCCGGGTTGGCCGACGTGACACTGCCCGACCCGTCGATGACCAGAATGCCCTCGTCGAGCGAGTTGACGATTCTGCGTAGAAGCCGTTCGACGCCATGAGATTTCGTCTCGTCCGTACACACCAGGGCAAAGCCGAGACTGCGCTGCGCGGTTCGGTTGAAAGACATGTCGCGCAGCGTGACGTGATACGCGGGTGCACCCTCCCATGTCGTCAGGGCGGTGACGGCCTCCACGTCGAGCGTCGTGCCGTCCAAGCGCACCAACACTCCTTCCGAGGCGCGGGTGACGTCCCCCTCGTTGCGCAGCGCAGCCATCCGAGTCAACACGGGCTCGATCGAGTCGGGATGGATGAATTCCGTGAACGGATGCCCACGGACCTGATCGGCGTATTGCGCCCCGATCCACCGGACCGCCGTCAGGTTGGCGTAGACGACCCGGCCATCCCGGTGCACGGCGATGCCGTCGGGGCTGCGATCCACCAACCGACGAAACGAGGCGTCGCCGACGTGTGCATCCCCTCGGTCGGCACGACCATCGCGACGGGCCGTTCCGTCGCGATGCGCACTGCTGTGAGGAGTGGCCATCGGGATCACGTATCCGGATCGTCACCAAGGCTTCGATGCATCACGGCACCCTGTTCAACAGGGCCGATGCGGCCGCGGTGATGACGGCGCGGTCGTGAGTGACCACGAAGTCGAACTGACGGTCACCCTCGACGTCGATGCGTTGACCACTGCGCTCGCGGGCGATGAGCGCAGCGGCGGTGTGCGGGCCGAGAGTGACGACGATCCACTGCGAACTCAGTGGGTCCGAGGCGGCAAGCTCCACGGTGCGCACGCCGACCGGTTGAATTGCGGCGAGATCCCTACCGAACACCGCGACCAGGGGGCACACCGCGGCCATCTCGGCATAGCGGTCCCTGGTGGGCGGACCGAAGTTCCGGATGTCCTGGACCGCCGTCAAGACCATCGGGGTGTCGGTGGAATTGCGCGCCTGTTCCTCGAGATGCCGGGAAATGGCGACCAAGGTCCGCTTGCGTGCGGACCCCATGGCCGGGTTGCCTGCGACCACGTCGAAGGGAGTCGCGTAGGTGGCCGCCGTGCAACTCGACACGGCCGGGGGCGACCACGCGGCCGTCCGGATGTCGAGTGGCAAGGGAGCCGGTTTGCCGAACAGGAATCCCTGCCCCAGGGTCGCACCCCACGTCAGCGCCTGCTCGAAGTGCTGATCCGTCTCGATGCCCTCGGCGATGATCAACGTTCCGCGACGCTCGCGATGCGCCATGATCGCGGCTCCGGTCTTGGCGGTGTCGACGCTCGGCGGGCCCTGAATCAGGTTGTTGGCCAGCTTGATCACTTCGGGACAGACGATGTCCAGGAGCGCCAGCGACTCCGGATTCGCCCCGACGTCGTCGAGCGCGATCGCTATCCCATCGGCACGGAGTGCCGCGACCTTCCGAAGCAGTGTCGGCAGATGGCCGACCAGATTGCGCTCCGTCAGCTCGAAGACCAAGGCGAACTTGTCGTGCCCGCGCTGGAGGACCTCGCTGTCGGCGCGGCCGGTGTAGTCGCTTGCCGGTTCGGAATTGACCCCGAGTAGCGCGCCCTCCGTCAGGCCGCCACGCAGAGCGTCGCCGACGGCGCGGTCGATGCACAGCCTGTCGAGTTGGGTCACCTGGTGGGTGGCCGCCGCGTAGGCGAAGACCGACTGCGGGCCGAGGTGCGGCTGCTGCGGCCAGCGGGCGAGCGCCTCGAACCCGACGGTCGTGCCCGTGGGCAGCGAGACGATCGGCTGGAAGACGGGCGTCACACCGATGCCCGTCGCGGCGTCGTCGAGGTCGGCGTGTCTGCCGTTCACTTCCCACTGCACCCCGTTGCCGCTCATCGGCGACCGCCTTCCTCGAACTCCGGTCACCGCAAGGCTCCGGTTGAAGTGCTGATTCGTCATGCTCGCCGCCCGGCACGCCGGGTCCAGGCGCATCCCCCGACCCGGCGAAGACGACAGCGCGCGATCTGCGACAGTTAACCTCTCGGACCTACGCGTACGGGCATCATAACGGTCGAATACCTTTACCGTGGAATCGCGCATCCGTTGCCTGTCGCATCATAAGTCGATGTTATGCCAACTTGAGGGCCTCGCCTAGCCAACCACGTGTGTTTGCCAAAATTGGCCATGCCCGCTCAATGGTGACGGCGGCCGTATGTGCGCGACCATGATCAGCAACGCACCGGCTCACCGGTGCTCGGCGCGTACAGCCGCACGAGCCAAGTCATGCCGATCGACCCCGCGAACGAAAAAGCCCCCCACACGCCGGTGGCGTACGGGGGGCCTTCGTGAAACGTCTTGTGCTACTTGGCCCTCTCGAGGACCTCGACCAGGCGCCAGCGCTTGGTGGCCGACAGCGGACGGGTCTCCATCAGAGACACGCGGTCGCCCACACCCGCGGTGCCATTCTCGTCGTGCGCCTTGACCTTCGTGGTGGTCCGGATGATCTTGCCGTAGAGCGGGTGCTTCGACCGGTTCTCCAGCTCGACCACGATGGTCTTCTGCATCTTGTCGCTCACGACGTAGCCGATGCGCGTCTTGCGCTGTCCACGCGGCTTCTCGGTGCGCGGGGTGTGCGCGGGGCCGGCCTGCTTGGCCGCGCCTTCAGTCTTGTTGTCTGACATTACGAATCCTCACCAACGGGTCCGGAAGCCAGACCCAACTCACGTTCACGAAGCACGGTGTACACGCGTGCGATCTCCTGCCGCACGACGCGCAGCCGACGGTTGTTGGCCAGCTGGCCGGTCGCCGTCTGGAACCGAAGGTTGAAGAGCTCTTCCTTCGACTCGCGCACACGGGCGGCGAGCTCGTCGTCGGTCAACTCGCGCAGTTCGCCAGGCGAAACTCCCACTGCCATCAGAACTGCTCCTCTCGGGTGATGATGCGTGCCTTGATCGGCAGCTTGTGGATAGCGCGGGTAAGCGCTTCCTTAGCGGTCTTCTCATCCGGGTAGCTGATCTCGAAGAGAACGCGACCCGGCTTGACGTTGGCGACCCACCACTCCGGCGAACCCTTACCGGAACCCATGCGGGTCTCGGCGGGCTTCTTGGTCAGCGGGCGGTCCGGAAAGATGTTGATCCAGACCTTGCCTCCACGCTTGATGTGCCGGTTGATGGCGATACGAGCGGACTCGATCTGCCGGTTCGTTATGTAGGCGTGCTCCAGTGCCTGGATGCCGTAGTCACCAAAGCTCACCGAAGTGCCGCCGCTTGCCAGGCCACGCTGTCTCGGGTGGTGCTGCTTGCGGTGCTTTACCTTGCGGGGAATCAACATGATTTAACTCTCCGTGCTCTCTGCCGCTTCTGGGGCCTCGACGGCCTCGGGAGCGGCGGACGTGTCAGCGACGGGCGTTTCCTCGCTCGCGGCGCGACCGGCCTCGGTGCTCGTCGCCGTGGTGCCCGATGCGCCACTGCGGCGCGGACGGGTACCCGTGGGACGGTCACGGCGCGGGCGCTCAGCACCAGCGGGAGCCGGGGCGGCGAGCTCGCGCTTGCCACCGACGACGTCACCCTTGTAGATCCAGACCTTCACGCCGATCCGGCCGAAGGTCGTCTTGGCCTCGTACAGGCCGTAGTCGATGTCGGCGCGCAGCGTGTGCAGCGGCACCCGACCTTCGCGGTAGAACTCCGAGCGGCTCATCTCCGCACCGCCGAGGCGGCCCGAGCACTGCACCCGGATGCCCTTGACGTTCGGCTGACGCATCGCGGACTGGATCGCCTTGCGCATGGCGCGACGGAAGGCCACGCGGTTGCTCAGCTGCTCGGCGACACCCTGAGCGACCAGCTGGGCCACCGACTCCGGGCTCTTCACCTCGAGGATGTTGAGCTGAACCTGCTTGCCGGTCAGCTTCTCCAGCGTGCCGCGGATGCTGTCCGCAGCGGCGCCGCGACGGCCGATGACGATGCCTGGACGCGCAGTGTGGATGTCAACGCGGACCCGGTCACGGGTGCGCTCGATCTCCACCTTGGCGACGCCGGCCCGCTCCAGCTCGACGTTGCGCTCGCCGGGAATGACGAACGGCGCGAACAGCCGACGACGGATCGCAACGTCTTCCTTGACGTAGTCCTTGTACTGCTTGTCGGCGTACCAGCGGGACTTCCAGTCGGTCGTGATGCCGAGGCGGAAGCCGTGGGGATTGATCTTCTGGCCCACTACTCCGAGCCTCCCTTCGAATCAGAAGTCTCTTCGGCGGTTGCGGAGGAGGCCGTTTCGGGCGCCGCCTTGGTGGCGGGCGCCTT
>JAOPWT010000040.1 GCA_025965555.1 Mycobacterium sp. | reverse complement strand
GCTGTACTGGATCACCGAACCGGGGGGAGTGTCCTCGCGGATGGCGGCGCCGGGCTCGACGGCGACCAGATTGCTGCTGAGGCTGGTGGTGACGGTCATGACGGTCCTTTCGGGAAGCGTGAAATGTGTTGTCGGCTTAGAAAGTTCAGACCTGGTGGTTCTTGACGTACTGGGATCCGGCCTGGCCGTTGCGCAGTCGAGCCCGCAAGCCGGTGGCCCACCAGATTGCCGCGATGGCGACGATCCCGAGGAACACCCACTTGTTGCTGGTGAATTGCGGGAGGAAGAGCAGGGCCACGGCCACGCCGAGGAACACCACCAACGCCGTCACGTAGAGCGGCACACGCCAGCGGCCGAGGTCGAAGGTGCCGGGCTCGGCCGCCGGGATGGTGCCCTTGCGGACACCGATCAGCAGGCCGATCGTCTGCAGGATGTAGACGAAGAAGAACAGCAGCGATGCGATGCCGAGGATGAAGTTGAACGCCTGCTCATTGACCAACGCAGACAACAGAAGCAGGGTCGACAGCGTGCCGAGGCCGAGCACCGCATAGGTCGGCGTCTTGCGGGTCGGCGAGACGTGGCGCCAGACGTGCGAGAACGGGAGCATGTTGTCGCGGGCCATCGAGTAGGTCAGGCGCGTGGCGACCAGGATGTTGGCCAGCAGGCACGCCAGGATGTTCGTCAGAGCCACCGCCACGACGATCTTGGTGAGAAGCGGGCCCGCCTGCTGGTTGATGATCTCCTCGATCGGCGCGGACGTATTCGCTTGCACGGCAGCGGAATCCTTGATGGCGAGCACGTAGACGACGTACATCAGCAGCTCGATGACGACCGAGGCGACGAGGGCGTAGAACATGGTGCGCGGAATGACGTGGCGCGCATCCTTGGTCTCCTCGGCGACGTCGGCGCCGGACTCCACGCCGATCAACCCGAAGAACGGTCCCAGCGCGGCGGCCAGCCAGGCCAGCAGGTACGAATCCTTGTCGCCGGACACCCCACCGGTGAACAACACGGAGATGGGCTGGTGGTTCTCGGGCGAGGAGAAGGCGATGATCGCGACGAGGGCGGTGGCGCCGACGGTGATGACCAACTCGAGGCTGACGCCGATGTTGTTGACCATCGTCGCGAACTTCACGCCGTAGATGTTGATCAGCACGCAGACGAAGACGACGGCGATGGCGAGCAGGATCTGCGAGGTCTGGGTCATGGTCCAGCCGAAGAGGCCGCCGAGGTAGCCCGAGAGGATGAAGCCGACGCCGGTCATGCCGCAGACCCAGCCCATCAGTGCGATGAAGCCGGTGAACCACGCCAGGTCGGGGCCGTTGATGCGGCTGATCCACTGGTACGAGTAACCGGCGAGCGGGATCTTGGCGGTCATGTCCGCGGCGATGAAGGTCCAGAGGGCGAACACCGCACCCGCAAGGAGCAACGTCCAGACGAAGGGTGCGCCCGCGGTGAAGTAGCCGGCGCCGAAGCCGGTGAACACCGCCGTGGTGGCGCTGATCGTGGCGAATCCGATCGCGAACGACGCCCAGGTGCCGACCGAACGGTCGAGTTTCTGGGCATAGCCGAACTGGGCGAGTTTGGCGTCCTCGTCGCCGAGGGTCGCCGCTGCTGAATCACTGGGTGGGGCGGGTACTTGCTTGGCGTCTGTCATGAGTCACTCCAGGTCATACGGGTCGGAACTACTGCCTGATGACAGGAAAGCCCCATGGCTGCGCGCGCGGAAGTTCGGTCTATTGATCTATTTATAAACTGCGCTTATGAGTGGGGTCACGACGCGGCAACCGGCCCGGCCATGCCGTGGTCCTCGCCGAAGTTCCACCGCGATTGCACGTGCCTGACCAGCGCATCCGCCTGCGGAGAGAGTGATCCGGGGTCCCAGGCCAGCGCCGTGAAGCTCGGCGGGCGGTCGGTAATGGGCACGTAAACAATGCCTGGCCGGTCGTAGAGACGGGCGACCGACGACGTGGTGAAACTGATGCCGAGGCCCCGCGCGATCGACGTCGTCTCCGCCTCGTAGGTCGCCGCCACGGCCGCGATCGTCGGCGGCCGGTTGCCGCGCGCATCCATCGCCAGCCAGTAGTCGCGCCACGGTCCGGCCGTCAGCGGGGCGCAGACGATGGGGTCGTCGAGCAGCTCGGCGATGACGACCTCGCTGCGATCCGCCAGGCGGTGGTCGCGCGGAAGGCATGCCACCCATGACTCGGAGTCCAGCATCAGCATGCGGTGGCCGGGCAGATCCACCGGCGGCCTGATGAGCGCGACGTCGGTCCTACCGTCGCCGAGACCCGCGGTCGGATCGGCGAAGTCGAACTCGATCGGTTCGACGGTGACCTCCGGGTAGGCCGACTCGAAGTGGCGCACGATCCGGAACAACAGATCGGCGCCCGTGCCGATGAGGTAGCCGAGGCGCAGCACGCCCTTGCGGGTGCCGGACAGCGTGACGAGGTTGTCGACGATAGCGTCGACGCCTGCGATGGCCTGGTGTACCTGCGGTAGCCAGGCCGCACCGAGATCCGTCAGCGCCACCTCGCGCGTATTCCGGTTGAACAGGACGACGCCGAACTGATGCTCGAGTTGCTTGATGGCGGTGGACAGCGCGGGCTGGGTGATGAACAGCCGCTCCGCGGCGCGCCGGTAGTTCAGCTCTTCCCCCAGTACGGCGAAGTAGCGCAATTGGCGCAGGGTGACCCCGTGGTCCTTGCCGCTCGTGGGTGACCTCCATCTGATTTCCCGCGAAGCGATGATATGGCCCCGCAGCACCAGATGCGGATCGACGTACGTCGGATCGTGCCTCGGCCAAGAGTCCGAGCGCCGAGCCGGGGACGCCCGACCAAGCGCAGGCTGGTGGCCTGTTCACGGCCCCGGAGCCCTGGACCAGCGACGTGTCCGCCTCAGTCGCGTCCGATCGCAGCGACGCCATCGTCGCGGCGTTGAACGGCGCAGGCGGCTGGGGCAACGACAACGTATTCCAGACCGACTTCTCGATCACCGTCTTCGAGGCGGACGCGTCGACCCCGAGGGTCGAACGATCTCACACGGCTTTGAGTATCGCGCGGCAATCCCAGCAACCGTTCGGTGACCCAACGGCGTGGCCTAGGGATCGCGAGGGAGGCCGAGCAGCCGCTCGGCGATGATATTGAGTTGCACTTCCGACGTGCCGCCGTAGATCGTGGTGGCGCGGCCGGCCAACAGATACTCCGACCATTTGCCGGAAAGCTGATCCGGCTCACCGATGGCCGCGTCGGTGCCGAACGACGACACGCCGAACTCGGCGTAGCCCTGACCGGTCTTCATCGACAACAGCTTCGAGATGGCCGCCGCGGGCATCGGGTCGCCACCCGCGAGCGTCAGCAGTGTCGAGCGCATGTTGAGCAACTTGGCGGCATGGCCCTCGGCGATCAGCTTGCCCGCCTGATTCTGCTCGATCTGATCGAACTGGCCGTTGCGTAGGAACTCGACGAACTGCTCGAGGCTGGCCAAGAACGGCGGCTCGCTGCTGCCGATCGACACCCGCTCGTTGGTCAGTGTGTTGCGGCTGACCTCCCAGCCCCTGTCCACCTCGCCGAGCACGAACTCGTCGGGCACGAACACGTCGTCGATGAAGACGGTGTTGAACATCGCGTTGCCGGTGAGCTCGCGCAGCGGCTTGACCTCGACGCCCTCGCTCTCCATGTCGAGCAGGAAGTACGTGATACCCGCGTGCTTGGGGGCCGACGGGTTGGTGCGCGCCAACAGGGCGCCCCACTTGGAGTACTGCGCGCCGGTGGTCCAGATCTTCTGACCGGTGATCCGCCAGCCGCCGTCCACCTTGGTGGCCTTCGTCGTCAGGCTCGCCAGGTCGGAGCCCGCGCCCGGCTCGGAGAACAGCTGGCACCAGATCATCTCGCCGCGGAAGGTCGGTGGCAGGAAGCGCTGCTGCTGGGCGTCGGTGCCGTACGCCACGATCGACGGGATGATCCACGCGGCGATGCCCATCGGCGGCCGCTTCACGGCGCCGGTCGAGAACTCCTGGGCGATGATGATCTGCTCGATCGGTTCCGCGGCCCGGCCCCACGGCTTGGGCAGATGCGGCTGCACCCAGCCGCCCTCGGCGATCGCGGTGTTGCGCTCCTCGCGTGGAATCGCCTTCAGCGCAGCGACTTCCGCGCGGATTTCCTCACGCAGCTTCTCGGTGTCCTGGTCAAGGTCGATGTCGATCGAACGCATCCCGGTGGTGGTCGCGATGTCGATCACCTGCTGCGGGTAGTCGGCGGCGCGGCCGAAGCAGGCGGCAAGCACGATCGCGCGGCGGTAGTAGACGTTGGTGTCGTGCTCCCACGTGAAGCCGATGCCGCCGTGCACCTGAATGCAGTCCTGGGCACAGTGCTGGGCGGCGACGGGCGCCAGCGTGGCCGCGACGGCGGCCGCGAACTCGTAGGCGGATTCGGTGCCTCCGCCCGTGGCCTCGTCGATGGCCCGTGCGGCGTCCCACACGGCGGCGGTGGCGCGCTCGGTTTCGGCGATCATGCCGGCGCACTTGTGCTTGATGGCCTGGAACTGCCCGATCGGGCGGCCGAACTGCTCGCGGATCTTGGCGTACTCCGAGGCGGTGTCGGTGGCCCAACGGGCGACGCCGATGCACTCGGCGGACAGCAGCGTCGACATGATGGCGCGAGCGTGCTTGCGGCTGAGGTTGGACAGCACGCGGTCGTCGGCGACCTCCACGGCGTTGGCGCGCACGTGGGCCAGCGGTCGGAGCGGGTCGACACTCTTGACCGGCTCGATCTCGACCTGGTCGGCGTCGAGGACGATCCATTCCTCGCCGCTGTCGATCGACACCGGCAGCACCAGCAGCGACGCCTGCGCGGCGGCGGGAACGGCGCGGACCTCACCGCGGATGACGAGGCCGCCGCCCTGACGCGTGGCCGTCAGGCCGGAGTCGATGGCATACGCCGCGATGGTCTCGCCGGAGGCGAGTCCCGCGAGCAGCTTGTCCTCGGGGTCGTTCGCGGAGATCAGTGCGCTTGCGGTCGCGGACGGTACGAACGGGCCGGGGACGGCGCCGTAACCGAACTCGGCGAGCACGATGGTGAGTTCGAGGATGCCGA
This sequence comes from Mycobacterium sp., assembly GCA_025965555.1. Lineage (GTDB taxonomy): Bacteria > Actinomycetota > Actinomycetes > Mycobacteriales > Mycobacteriaceae > Mycobacterium. Next base: position 8,722 of record JAOPWT010000040.1, on the reverse strand, counting down.
AACCCTGGCCGCCGACGTTCTCCGAGAGGTGCAGCCCCTGCAGGCCCTGTTCGGCCGCGGCCTTCCAGTAGGTCGGGGGGTTGGCGATGGGGGTTTCGAGCGCCTCGTGCAGCACCTCGGACGGTGCGACGCGCTTGACGAGGTCCCGGACTGAATCGGCCAGGTCGTTGTGCTCGGAGAGGATCGCGATGGGCATGCTGATTAACTCCTCAGTGCTCCTTGATCAACCGGTGGGTTGGGATCGAGGGTACCGCGACGGCTACGGGCGTCGGACATCCACCTCGTTGACCAGGTTCACCAGGTCCTGACCGGTGTAGAGGCGGCGGCAATTGTCGACGCCCTCGGCGAGGTACCGACGCATCGTGTCGGCCGTGTACCAGGTGACGTGCGGGGTGACGACGACGTTGTCCAGCGTCAGCAGCGGACTGTCCGCGGGCACGGGTTCGACGGCGAAGACGTCGAGACCCGCGGCGGCCAGGCGGCCTTCCCGCAGCGCATCGACGAGAGCCGGCTCGTCGATGATCGCGCCGCGCGAGGTGTTGACGACCACCGCGTCGCGCTTCATCAGCGCCAACCTCTCGGCGTTCAACATGGCCGACGTCTTCTCCGTCAGCGGCAGGTGCAACGACACGATGTCGCAGTCGGTGAGCAACTCGGCCAGTGGGCGCCATCCCGGGGTGCCGTCGTCCCGGGTGCTGGTGTGCAACGTCGTGGCGCCCATGGCCGTGACGATCGTCTCGACCTGCTTGGCGATGTTGCCGTAGCCGATCAACCCGACCGTGCACCCGCCGACGTCGCGGACTGTCTCGCCTAGCGTCGGATCGGACGGCCAACCACGTCCCTGACGCGTGGCGAGATCGAGGGCGGGCAGCCTGCGCAGTGCAGCGAGCATCAGCAGCACCGTGCCCTCCGCCACCGACGGGGCGTTGGCGCCTGGCATGTTGGCCACGCCGATGCCCAGCCGCGTGGCGGCCGCGACGTCGATGGTGTTGACCCCCGCGCCGAGCTTGTGCACCAGCCTGCACCGCGTCGCACGTTCGAGATCGTCGCCGGACAACGGCCGTAGGACGTGCCAGATGACGTCGACGTTTGGCAGCTCGCGGTAGAAGGTCTCCGCGTCGTCCTCCGCGCAGTAGCGGACGTCCAGCCAATCCGTGTGGGGCGCCAGGAATTCGTGCACCTTGTCACCCGGGGTGAAATGGGCGAGGACTGTCAGCGCCACCGCTTCGCGATCCACTTTGCGATCGTATCGGCCTGCTCGCTGCGCGCACCGGGCGTGGTGAAGTAGTGGTCGGTGTCGATCACGGAGAGGGTCTTGTCGGTGCTGGCCAGCGCGTCGTGAATGCGACGGGCGTCCGACGGGTACACGCCGGTGTCCTGATCGGCGTTGATGACGAGGGCCGGGCAGTCGATGCGGGCCAGGTGCGGCTCGGCACCGGTCTGTGCGCTGCGCAGACTCCACATGCCCAGCCAGCTGCGCAGCGTGCACGCCGCGGCGATTCCGTGCGCCGAGCGGTTGGCCTTGACGGGCACCCCGACGTAGCAGGTGTTGGGCGGCCGCTTCGATGGCTCGAGCGTCGGATCCACCATGCGCGGATCGGCCCAGGTGCGCAGCACCGTGAAGGGACGGTCCGAAAAGCCAGCCGCACGAACGCGTTTCATCTCGGCCTCGACCCAGTCCGTGATCGTATGGTTGCGGGCGACCTGCGCCGCCCGGTAGCGCTGGACGAACTCGGCAGAGTACGGCGGCCCGTTCCGCTCGTCGAAGATGTCGACACTGGCATCGGCGGTGATGGGGTTGTTCTCGTCCACCACGGACCCGTCCATCCATGCCGTGAGCACCTCGGGCCTGCCGGGGTGTGCCGCGCTGGCGATGTATCCGTCGGCCGGAGGCAGTTCGCCGAGACCCGTCGCGGGCCGCATGCCGTCCAGTGGTGTCACGTGTGGGTCGACGGCCTGCGCCTGGTAGGCGGCCATCAACGAACCGCCACCTGAATTACCAAGCAGGACAATGGTTTCGATGTGTTGTACATCGCGCAGCCACTGGACGCCGACGCCGATGTCCACCAGGGCGTGGTCGAGCAGGAAGCTGCTCTCGTAACCGCGGAAGCGCGTATTCCAGCCGAGGAAGCCGATTCCGCGGGTCGCCATGTAGTCGGCGAGGTAGTGCTCGGAGAAGTCGACCTGATAGTGCGTGGCGATCATCGCCACCTTCGGCTTGCGGCCGACGCCCCGGTAATAGATGCCCTGGCAGGGATGCCCGCCCGACCCGGCGCGACGCGCAGTGGGGGAGTCCGTGCCGATGAACTCGCGCAACACTCCAGGTGTTCCGGATCCTGCCGCATTCTTCGTCATGACGACGACGTCCCCTCGTAGTAGACGGTTCGGTAGAAGACGCTGGCCAGGGTGGTGATGCACGCGTCGTCGTCGACGGACGCGGTGGCCGTGCCGGTGCCGCGGTCGCCGCTGAGCTGCGTGTAGCAGAATTGGTTGAGCATCGACACCATCGCCACGGCGATCAGGTGCGGGTCGTCGCCAGTGGAGAAGCCATCGTGCTGAGCCTGTTTCACCATCGCGGTGATGCGTGCGATGGGCAGTTCGCAGATGTCGGACCAGTACTGGGCGAAGTCGTCGTTGATCATGGCGAGCTGTGAGACGCCGATCACCTCGGCCAGGCGGTGACGGTAGGTATGCCAGTGTGCGGCGGCCGCACGGTAGGCGCGTTCCCGATTGTCGAGATCGGGTTCGGTGGCGGCCCTGGCCCGTTCGCGGGCCTCGTCGCGGAAGCGCACGGCCCATTCGCGGACCATCGCCTCCTTGGAGTCGTAGTAGTTGTAGAAGGAGGCCGTCGACTTACCCGCCTCCGCGGCGATGTCCGCGATGGTGGTCGCCAGGATTCCCTTGCGCGCTATCACGACTCGCGCCGCCGCGTCGATCGCCGCCTGGGTCCGCCTGCCACGGAGCGTGGGCGACTGCTCGCGCGGGGCGACCGTCACTGGCGACCTCTCTACCGATCCTGGCTCGTAGCTGAATCTGATGTTAGATTCAGATTCGCACTTTAGACCAGACGGAGTCGAATCATGATCAAACCCAGTAACCCCAACTCCGAATTCGAACTCGGCGGCATCAATCACGTCGCTCTGGTGTGCGCCGACATGGAGAAGACGGTCGACTTCTACACGGGCGTCCTCGGCATGCCGCTGGTCAAGTCGCTCGACCTACCGGGCGGCATGGGTCAGCACTTCTTCTTCGACGCGGGCAACGGCGACTGTGTCGCGTTCTTCTGGTTCGCTTCTGCGCCGGACGGCGTGCCGGGCATCTCGGCACCGGCGGCAATCCCTGGCATCGGCGAGATCATCAGCGCCGTGGGGTCGCTCAATCACCTGGCGTTCCACGTGCCCGCCGAGAAGTTCGACGAGTACCGAAAGCGCTTGAAGGAGAAGGGTGTTCGCGTCGGGCCCGTCCTAAACCACGACGAGAGCCCGGCTCAGGTATCCGCTTCGCTGCATCCCGGCGTCTACGTCCGCTCCTTCTACTTCCAGGACCCCGACGGGATCACGCTTGAGTTCGCCTGTTGGACCAAGGAATTCACCGAGAGCGACACGGTGACGGTGCCGAGGACCGAAGCCGACCGCCGAGGAGCATCGGACCGACGAGCGCTTTCGATCGGCTAGCCCCGGTCCAGTTCGCGCGCGGTGAGCCCGTCGAGGATGCGGGTGAGTTGATCGACCAGCTGACCCTGGGTCAGGGGGACGTCTCCCGATACCCACGCGCTGATCGTCTGGGTGACACCGCCGACGACGAAGTGTGCGGCCGATTTCGTCCACCCGTTGTCCGGCAACTCATAGGCGCTCGTCGCGTGCTCGCGGGACAGTATCGCGAAGATGCCGCCGAGCTCGGCCCGTTTGCGCGCCAGCACGGCGTTGGTCAGGCGGGGATTGAACATCAATCGTCCGACGCGGGCATCGTCGGCGATCACACGGACGAGGTTGGCGATACCCGCCCGGTTCTGCTCCTCGTGCGGTGCCGCGGCGACCGCGGCCTGGGTGGTCGCGGCGATGTCGGCGATCACCCCGTCGAAGACCGCGGCGACGAGTTCGTCCTTGTCGGTGAAGCTTTCGTAGAAGTACCGCGCGGTGATGCCGGCCTGGCGGCAGATGGCGCGCACGGTCAGGTCGGTCGGGTGGTCGGCGCCGCCGAGAAGCTCGAGGCCCGCGTCGAGCAGTCGGCGCCGTCGCTGCGCCACCCGGTCGCGGGCCTGCACTCCGCCGTAGGGCCGGACGTTCACCATGCCCACGATCTTGACACCCGTCAGGCGCCGGTGCAATATCTGGAAACACGCGTTATCACATTTGCGGATGGAGGTTGACCGATGACGGTCGGTGAAAGTCACGTCGAGCGTGCGGTCAGCGCGTCGGCATCGACCGCGCCTCACAGGCCGCTCAGGCGGCGCGGGCCGACCATCGACGAGGGGCTGCTCGGGGTGGGTCTGCTGCTCGGACCCGCGAACGTGATCATGCAGTTGGCCAGGCCGGAAGTTGGGTACGGCGTGCTGGAGAGCCGGGTCGAGAGCGGCCGGGTCGACCGTCACCCGATCAAGCGGGCCCGCACCACCTTCACGTACCTAGCCGTCGCAGGCAGGGGCAGCGATGAGCAGAAGGCCGCGTTCCGGCGCGCGGTGAACGGCGCCCATGCGCAGGTGTACTCCACCGACGAGAGCCCGGTGAAGTACCACGCGTTCGACAAGGACCTGCAAATGTGGGTCGCCGCGTGCCTGTACAAGGGCGCCGTGGATTCGTATCGGACCTTCGTCGGCGAGATGGACGACGAGACCGCCGATCGGCACTACGCCGAGAGCATTTCGCTGGGCACGACGTTGCAGGTGCCTGCGGAGATGTGGCCCGCCGATCGAGCAGCCTTCGACGCGTACTGGCGGGAGCAGCTCTCCAAGGTTCACATCGACGACACCGTTCGGGAGTATCTGTACCCGATTGCCGCCAGCCGGGTCCGCGGGGTGACGCTGCCCGGCCCGCTGCAGCGCTGGCAAGAGGCCTTCGCTGTGCTCATCACCACCGGCTTTCTGCCGCAACGCTTCCGGGACGAGATGCAGTTGCCGTGGGATGCACGCCGTCAGCGCCGCTTCGACCGACTGATGTCGGTGGTGCGTCTCGTCACCCACCTGTCGCCCCGGTTCGTCAGGCAGTTCCCGTTCAACGTGCTTCTCAAGGACCTCGACTGGCGGATCAGGACCGGTCGTCCGCTGGTGTAGCCGACTCAGAGTGCGGGCGTAGGGTCGGGCAGGTGCGCAGTGACGACGACACCTGGGACATCACCACGAGCGTCGGGTCGACGGCGTTGTTCGTCGCCGCCTCAAGGGCACTGGAGGCGCAGAAGCCCGAGCCATTGGTGCTCGACCCATTCGCGGAGTTCTTCTGTCGCGCTGCCGGTGGCCAATGGGTCGAGGCCCTCGACGCCACGCAGGGAGATACCGGCGACGCCGCCAGCCGGCTGCGCTCGGAGTTCGGTGCGCACTTCGTGTCCTACCAAGCGGCCCGCACCAAGTACTTCGACGCGTACTTCGCGGCGGCGGCCGAAGCAGGCGTGCGGCAGATCGTCCTGCTGGCGGCGGGCCTCGACTCCCGTGCGTACCGGCTGCCATGGCCGGACGGCACCGTCGTCTACGAGCTCGACCAGCCCCGGGTGCTCGAATTCAAGCGCAACGCGCTGACCGAGCTCGACGCCGCGCCGACGGCGGACCGCCGAGAGGTGGCCGTCGACCTGCGCGACGATTGGCCGGGCGCTCTGAAGACGGCCGGATTCGATCCGCGCCAACCGTCGGCATGGATCGCCGAGGGTCTGCTCATCTACCTTCCCGCATCCGCGCAGGAGCAACTGTTCGAAGGGATCGACGCCCTGTCGGCTCCGGGGAGCCGGGTCGCCGTCGAAGAGGGCAGGCCCATGCCCGACCAGGTTTTCGCCGCAAAGCGGCAGGAGGAACGCGAGGCGGGACAGACGGGAACGTTCTTCACCCTCGTCTACAACGAGCAGCACGCGCCTGCCGAGGAGTGGTTCACCGCACGAGGTTGGTCGGCGGAGACCACGCCGCTAACCACCTATCTGGAACGAGTGGGTCGGCCCATTCGGAGCGACGATCCCGAGGTCGGTCCGATGATCGGCGCGATCGGTCTGGTCAGCGCCACCAAGGCATGACTGACACTGGGAGACGACGAACCATCTCGGAGATGGCTGAGCAAACCCAGTTGTAGGATCGCCGGATGGCGGGGCATGATCCGTCGCGGTTCGACTACCTCTTCGAACCGATCGACGGTGATCTCGAGAGCGTGGGGGACGGCGACGCGCGGGTGGCGATCGAAGCCTCCCGCCGCTGGCCCTCACTGGCCGTGGTGGCGGCCGTGGTCCTTGGTGCGGGCCTCGGCATGGTCGTCCTGTGGCCGCGGCCCGCCGATGCGGTGGGGACGCCGACCGGCCTCACCACGACGACGAAGCCGGTACCCGCCCCGCGCGCCAGTTCGATCGTCGGATCCCCTTCTCCCGTGCCGTCGTTCGACCCGGCCACCACCGTGGCGCCGATGCCGGTGGTGCCATCCGCAGAACCGCGGCTGCAACCGCAGCCGACGACGTCGCCCGCTCCAGAGCCGCGGCGGATGCCCGCGGCATCCCCGAGCGTCCGAGCGCCCATGAGTGTGAGTCCCCAACCGCGACCGGCCTTTCCGAATCAACACCCCGGCGCAGGATCTGATGGCCGAGGTGGGCTACTTGGCCTGGGCGGGCTGCTCTAGGCAAACGTGACGGGCGGCACGAAGCGTGTCATCCTGCGCGGGTTGCGAGCCCCCGGCCTGGCGATCAGGTCAGGCGATACACCAGCGACGTGCCGACGGTGACGGCCCGATAGTGGTCGGCCACCCAGTCGGCGATCTCCCTACTGTGGGACGCGCTGTGGTTCTGCGAGCGGATCACCCGGCCCTGGAGCTGCGCCGCCCCACCGCGGCCCGCTTCGACGTAGTAGGCGATCCGCCCGGCGCGCACGTCGTCGACGAACTGTGCGAGGGTCGGCGTCGGGTCGCCGCTCCAGCCACCGATCGCCATCACCGACGTCCTGGTCGCGAGTTCCAGCGCCGCGGCCGACTGCGACCCGTTGGTGGCCGCCGCCAGCGGCCAGCGCCGCCCGATCAGGACACCCACCGCTGCGACGGCGCCCGTCGCCAAGAGGACCGTCGACAGCCATTGCGGACCGAACCCGTTGTGCCGCAGCAGGACCGATGACCACCATCCGCCAAGAACGATCAGAAGGGCCATCGCGATCCGACCGTCCCACGCCGCACGCACCCGCCACGCCCAGACCGAACTCAGGCCGATCAGAGCGCCGAGCGCAGGTGCCAGCGCGACGGTGTAGTACGGATGGATGGTGCCGTGCATGTAGCTGAAGACCACGCCGGTCACCGGCAGCCAGCCGCCCCATGACACCAGGGCCGAGCACTCGTCACGACTCAGTCGGCCACGCAGTGCCAGGTACGCGCCGAACCCAGTGGCGAACAGGGCGACCGGCAGCAGCCAGGAGATCTCGTTGCCCATCTCGGTGGTGAAGAGCCGGTGCGGACCGGTCGTCGTGTTGACCGCGCCCCCCGTCGCCCCACCCCAGTCCGATTCCCGTCCGACCAGTCGCCCCAATCCGTTGTAGCCGAAGGCGAGGTCCAGCACGGTGTTGTTCGTCGAGCCTCCGATGTAGGGCCGCGATCCTGCGGGTATCAGCTGCACGGCCAGCACCCACCAACCTGCCGAGACGATCAATGCGGCCAAAGCTCCGGTCAAGTGCAGCAATCGCTTTCGCCACGTCGTCGGCGCCGCAAGCAGGTAGGCCATGCCGAACCCCGGCAGCACCAGGAAGCCCTGAAGCATCTTGGTGAGGAACGCGGCCCCCATCACCACGCCGACCAGCGCCAACCACTGCCAGGACGCCACCTGCACCGCGCGCCAGGCGAGCCGGCCTGCGCGGCAGCGGCGTAGAAGGCGTTGCCGTAGTCCGATGCGGCCAGGTTCCAGGAGTACATCGCGGCGGTACACGCCAGCAGGGCAGCAAGTCCCCACCGTGGCCACCGGGTAGTCACGATGTTCAGCTAACCGCGAATCGCTGCCAATCAGCTGTGTTCCGACAAGCCGAAGAGTCGTGCCGCGTTGTCGTGGAACACGCCGCGCAGCCAGTCGTCGTCGATGCCGTCCAGCCCCATCAGCACCTGCATGGCCTCGAGGTAGCCGTACGGGATGTTCGGGAAGTCGCTGCCGAACAGGATGCGGTCGCCAAGCTGGACGAGCCGTGGGCGATCGGCCGCCGGGAACGGCATCTGCTCCTCGACGAAGGGGGTGAAGGCCATCGTCGTGTCCAGCCGGACCTCGGGATACCGCTCGGCGAGGTCGAGGAAGGCGCCGTATTCGGGCATCCCCAGGTGCGCGACGACGAGGCGCAACCGGGGATGACGGGCCATCACGTCCCGGATCGGTTCCGGCCCGGTGTGCGCCCCCGGCGCAGGCCCGGAGCCGCAATGGATGACGACGGGCACCTGCGCGTCCTCGATGACACCCCACACCCCGTCGAGCAGCGGGTCGGTCGGGTCGTAGTCGCCGACCTGGACGTGGGCCTTGAACACTCGCGTGCCGCCGTCGATCGCGGCGGTGACGTATTCGGTGGCACCCCCCTCGGGGTAGA
>JAOPWT010000142.1 GCA_025965555.1 Mycobacterium sp. | reverse complement strand
ACCGAGGTGCACTTGTGCAACACCTTGATCCCGTTGTCGTGGAACATCGGCAGGTGCGGAGCCGGGTTGGAGCCCGCGGTCTCGACGATCTTGACGCCCTCGTCGACGATCACCCGGCGGTACTCGTCATACGGCGGCGGGTTGATCGACGGCAAGATCGTCAGGTTGACGCCGAACGGCTTGTCGGTGAGTTCGCGGGTCTTGGCGATCTCGCGGGCCAGATCCGCCGGCGTCGGCTGGGTCAGCGCGGTGATGAAGCCAAGGCCACCGGCGTTGGCGACCGCGGCCACCAGCTCCGCACGCCCGACCCACTGCATGCCACCCTGCGCGATGGGGTGCTCGACCCCGAAGACTTCGGTGAACTTCGTCGTGATGCCCATGGCGCTACCTGTGTCCTCTTCTCTTCGCGCAAGCGCTCATCGGGGAGCCATCCGGATCGCACCGTCGAGACGAATCACTTCGCCGTTGAGCATCGGGTTCTCGACGATGTGCTGTGCGAGGGCGCCGTACTCGTCGGGGTCACCGAGCCGGGCGGGATGCGGCACCTGCTGCCCGAGTGACCTCTGCGCCTCCTCGGGAAGCCCCGCCAGCAGCGGGGTCTTGAACAGGCCGGGCGCGATGGTGCAGACGCGGATCAGCTCGCGGGACAGATCGCGGGCGATCGGCAGGGTCATGCCAACGACTCCCCCCTTGGACGCCGAGTAGGCAGCCTGGCCGATCTGGCCGTCGAACGCCGCGACGGACGCGGTGTTGATGATGACGCCACGCTCCTCACCGATTGGTTCGGTCTTGGCGATCCGCTCGGCCGACAGACGCAGCACGTTGAACGTGCCGATCAGGTTGACCTGGATGACGGTGTTGAACCAGTCCAGCGGGAACGGCCCGTCCTTGCCCAGCGTCTTGACCGCGTTGCCGATGCCGGCGCAGTTGACGTTGATGCGTAGCGGGCCCATCGACTCGGCCACGTCGAGCGCCTTGGAGACCGACGCCTCGTCGGTGACGTTCGCCTCGACGAACTTGGCGCGCTCACCGAGTTCGGCCACCGCTTCCTCGCCCTTGAGGTCGATGACGACCACGCTGGCTCCGGCATTCAGCAGCCGCTTGGCGGTCGCGAGGCCCAGCCCCGACGCACCGCCCGTGACGACGGCTACGGCATCCTTGATCTGCACTGATCGATTCCTTCGACAGGGGTCTGGAGGCGCGCGCCTCCGGGTCAACCTACTAGTTGGTCGGGACTATACCCAGTCGCGAAGCACGGCCTCGGTATCGCCGCCCTTCTCGCCGGGCGGGGTCGGCGTCGGCGGCACGCTGCGGGAGAACCTGGGCGCCGGTGCCGGCTCGAGGTTGTCGCCGTCCGCCGAGAGATCGTGGAAGAAGGTCCCGCGTTCGGTGATGTGCGGCTCGGTCTCGACCTCGGCGAAGCTCAACACCGGCGTGACGCATGCGTCGGTGCCGTTGAACACCTTCGCCCAGTGATCCCGGTCCTGAGCGGCGAACGCCTCGGTGAACGCCGCCCGCAACTCGGGCCAGCGCGCGGCGTCGTGCTGATCGGGCAGCCCAGCGGGATCAAGGCCTAGGCCTTCGAGCAGCAGCGCGTAGAACTGGGGCTCGATGGCGCCGACGGCGACGTACCGCCCATCAGCCGTCTCGTAGGTGTCGTAGTAGGGCGCACCGGTGTCGAGCATGTTGGTGCCGCGCTCGTCCGACCACATGCCCATGGCGCGGAAGCCCCACATCATCTGCATCAGCACGCTGGAGCCGTCGATCATCGCCGCGTCGACGACCTGGCCCTTGCCGGAGCTCTGCCGCTCGAACAGGGCCGCCAGGATGCCGACGATCAGGAACATCGACCCGCCACCGAAGTCGCCCGCGAGGTTCAGTGGCGGCACCGGCCGCTCACCCTTGCGACCCACTGCGTGAAGCAGCCCGTTGAGGGAGATGTAGTTGATGTCGTGGCCGGCCTGCTGCGCCCGCGGTCCGGTCTGGCCCCAACCGGTCATGCGCGCGTAGATCAGTCGCTCGTTGACCACTGCACAGTCGTCAGGCCCGAGACCGAGGCGCTCGGTCACGCCGGGGCGGTAGCCCTCGATCAGCACGTCGGCCTTCGAGATCAGCCGCAACACCAGTTCGCGGCCCTCGTCGCTCTTCAGATCCGCGGCGACCGAACGCCGGTTGCGGAGCATGGAATCGCGGTTGCCGACCGGGACGCCCCCACCCTTGCCCGGCCGCTCGATGCGGACGACGTCAGCGCCGAGATCGCCGAGGATCATCGCTGCGTGCGGTCCAGGGCCGATGCCTGCCAACTCGACGACTCTCAATCCGTGCAGTGGTCCAGCCATCGCTTCAACGCCTTCCACCAGTTCGACCTCAGTTGACCGCGACATAGCTTACTTGTATAACCAAGTCGACGTATCGCGGGCCTCGGGCCCACTCAACCAGAGGCGGGCATGACCAGCACCGAGTCTTACACCGGCATCGACGATCTCACCGTGTCGCTCAGCGACGGGGTCCTCGCGGTGACGCTGAACCGCCCCGACAGCCTGAACTCGCTCACCGCCGCGATGTTCGAGACCGTCGCCGACGTGCTGGAGCGCGCGGCGTCCGACCCCGCGGTGAGAGTCGTCCGGTTGGGCGGCGCGGGCCGCGGTTTCAGTTCGGGGGCGGGTATCGGCGCGACCGATCATGCCAACCCCGGCGCCAACGGCGCGCCCGAAGACGTCCTGCATGCGGCGAACCGCGCCATCCGCTCGATCGTGACGCTGCCGAAGCCGGTCGTCTCGGTGGTGCAGGGCCCCGCTGCGGGCGTCGGCGTGTCGTTGGCGATCGCGGCCGACATCGTCCTGGCTTCCGAGAAGGCCTATTTCCTGTTGGCGTTCACCAAGATTGGACTCATGCCCGACGGGGGAGCATCCGCCTTGGTGGCGGCGTCGATCGGCCGGGCGCGGGCGATGCGGATGGCCCTGCTGGCCGAACGGTTGTCTGCAGCTGACGCGTTGGCGGCGGGCCTGGTGAGCGCGGTGTATCCGGCCGATGACCTCGAAGCCGAGGTGAACGCCGTGATCGACACGCTGAAGTCCGGTCCGGCCGTCGCGCTGCGGCAGACCAAGCAGGCCATCAACGCCGCGACGCTGACCGAACTCGAGGGCGCGCTGGGCCGCGAAACCGAGGGGCAGCTGTCCCTGCTGGCGTCTCATGACTTCCAAGAGGGCACCAAGGCGTTCCAACAGCGTCGGACCGCCACCTTCACCGACGACTGAACGGGCCGGCAACCGCTCCGCGACACATAAACCTCGGCGACGACACGTCGGGCCGAGCCGCCGAGGTTGACGTCTCGCCGTGCCGGTGAGCTGAATAATCGTTCGACTCGGCGGGGGTGGATCAGCCACCATCGTTAAGTGAGTACGCAATTCGACTTCGAGCAACCGGTGCACGTCACCGGCGGCTGGCGCGTGCTCGCACCCTTCCGGTTCCGCGAGTACCGCCTTCTGATCGGTGCGCTGTCCATCTCGATCTTCGCCGAGGGCATGTGGGCCGTCGTGATGGCGATGCAGGTCATCGCGCTCGACAACGACCCGGCGTCGTTGTCGTTGGTCGCGACCTGCCTCGGCACCGGCCTGGTGGCGTTCGTTCTGGTCGGCGGCATCGCCGCCGACCGGATCGATCAGCGCACCATCATCATCGCCGTGGAGACGGTGAACGTCGCCGTCGTACTGACAGTCGCAGTGCTGAGTTCCCTTGGCGTACTGCGGGTTTGGCACATGGCCGCAGCCGCCGGGACGTTGGGCATCGCGGCGGCGTTCTTCTTCCCCGCCTACAGTGCGATGCTGCCGCGGATCCTGCCCGCCGACCAGCTGCTGGCGGCCAACGGCGTAGAGGGCGTCGTGCGGCCGGTCTTCGAGCGTGCGGTCGGCCCTGCGGTGGCGGGCATGCTGGTCGGTGTGACGTTCCCTGCGTTGGGTGCGTTCGTGGTTGCCGCGCTGTTCGCGGTCGGCCTGGTGTTGCTTGTTGCCACCAGGCCCGCGAAAACCGTTGCACCGCAGCGGGATCACGAGCGCCCGCACGTGCTGCGGGACATGCGCGACGGGTTCCGCTTCATGGTGCGCACACCGTGGCTGTTGTGGACGCTGCTGTTCGCGAGCATCTTTGTACTGGTGGTGCTCGGCCCGATCGAGGTGCTGCTGCCGTTCATCGCGCAGAACCGCTTCGAAGACGGCGCGCGGATGTACGGGTTCATCCTGGCGGCCTTCGGGGTCGGCAGCGCGATCGGCGCGCTGGCGGTGTCGTCGCGCCGGCTACCACGTCGCTACCTGACGGTGATGATGGTGATGTGGGGCGCGGGCTCGCTGCCGTTGGTGATCGTCGGCTGGACGTCGTCGTTCCCGATGATGGCGTTGGCGACGTTCATCGTCGGCGTCACCGACGGTGCGGGCAGCGTGATCTGGGGAACGCTGCTGCAGCGGCGGGTGCCGAGGGCGATGCTTGGCCGCGTGTCGAGCCTGGACTTCTTCGTCTCGCTGGCGTTCATGCCGGTGTCGTTCGCGATCGCCGGTCCGCTGTCGAAGATCGTGTCGATGGAGACGATCTTCCTGGCGGCCGGGGTCGTACCGGTGGTGCTTGCCGCCATCGCGATGGTGGCGGCCCGGATGCCTCGAGACGAGATCCTGAACCCGTTGCGGTAGAGGGTCAGACGCCGAACATCGGTGGTAGTGCGAGCACCATGACCAGACCCCAGAAGAAGTGGGTCAGCATGGGCGCGAGCACGCCGCCGGTGATTCGGCGCTCGTAGGCGCACACCGCCCCGAGGATGACGCCCGCGAAGCCCAGCATCGGGTTGCCGGCCGCGGACACCGCGACCGCGTAGATGACGGTCGACAGGATTTCGGGGTGGTATCTGCCGAGGGCGCTGTACAGCGCACCACGGAAGAACATCTCCTCGGCGAGGCCGTTGATCACGGTGATGAGGACGACGAGCCACAGCGCCCCGTAGTTGGCGTAATTCAGCACCTGGACGATGTAGTCGCGCACCGGACCGATCTCCCGTGCGACCAGACCGCCGACGATGAACACCGCTCCCAGCAGGACGCCGATCGCCGCCCCCGTGATCACCGGCCGCCGGTCACGGCCGCGGAATTCGACACAGCCCAGGTGCAGCGGACCGGAGAGTCGGGCGCCGGCCGCCCACACGGCTGCCAGCGCGAAGGTGAGCAGGTAGAAGGAGGTGCTACCGGGCGTTCGCGTCAACGAGATGCCCAGCAGTGTCGCCCCGAGGATGAGCACGATCACGACCACGATGCGTCGCCTGCGCACCAGCGACGGCGACTCGTCGTGGTGGACGGGTGGCTTCGCGACGATTGCGCCGATCTCGCCGAGCAGCCCCGTCACGACAAGCCCTTGGGAGCCAGTCCGATCAGGGTGTCGAGACCGGTTCGCAGCCATCCCGCGACGGGCCCGGGAACAGCGCAGAGCAGGCCAAGGGCGGGCTGCGCGATGGACGGCGTGACCATCGACGCCAGGTTGCGGATCCGAGTGACGTCACCGCCCGCCCATGCCGGGTCGGTGTCGGCCAGATGATGGGGATCGGACAGTCGGTCGACGGGTAATCGTTGATGGCCGGACAGGGACAACTTGATCGCGTCCTCGATGCTCACCGGGCCACCGGGTGGATCGGGCACCATCCCGCGCAGGCCGTCATTGGAGGCTGTCATCGGATAGTCCAGCGACTCAACGAAATCCGCTGCCAAACCGTGGGGAACGGGCACGAACAACGCGGCTACCTGTGACACCAGACCCATGTCCAGATCGGGCACGGGCACGCCGCTGCGCCACTTTCCCGACAGCCGCGCGTACGTCAACAGCAAGTCGCCGTAGGTCGTCGTCTGGGGACCGTAAATGTCGTAGGAGCCGGGAGGGACGCGTTCGGAGTCGGCGGCGGCGATCAGGTAGTACAGCACGTCGCTGACCGAGATCGGGTCGAGCGGATTCTGCGCCCACGGTGGCATCGGGATGACCAGGAAGCGGTCGCCGACGGCCCGCAACATCTCGAACGACGTCGACCCCGCTCCGATGATGATGGCGGCACCCAGCCACACCACCTCCGGCCCGCCGTCGATGGTCAGCGCGGCGGCCACCTCGGCGCGGCTGGTGAGGTGCTCGGACAGTTCGTCGCCGTCGGGCACGAATCCACCCAGGTACACGATGCGCTCGACGCCGGCGTCCTTCGCGGCACGCGCGACGTTGGCGGCCGCGACGTTGTCGGCGTCGCGGTAACCGGGTTGGCCGATACCGTGCACCAGGTAGTAGACGACGTCGATGGGTCCGGCGACGCCGAAGGCACTGGACACCGATTCCGGATCGGCCGCGTCGAGCAGGACGGGTTGAACGTCGTCGATCCAGCCGAAGTCACCGAGCCGCTCGGGGTTGCGGCTGCCCACCGTCACCTGATGGCCGGCACTGAGCAGGGCGGCCACCAGCCGCGAGCCGACGTAGCCGGTCGCGCCGGTGACGAGTGTGCGCATGCGATTCACCGTAGGTAGGTACCCGCAGGAACGCTATTCGACCGCGTTGCGGTGCAAGTCACTCAAGTGCTCGTAGACGAGAGCGTTGTTCCGGTTGTGGGTGACCTCGTCGGCACTGAGTTCGCGGCGAACCTTTCCTGGCACGCCTGCCACCAGCGATCCAGGGGGAATCACGGCGCCCTGCGCGACGACGGCACCCGCGGCGATCAGCGATCCTGCGCCGACGTGCGCTCCGTTGAGGACGACCGCGCCCATCCCGACGAGGCAGCCGTCCTCGATCGTGCAGCCGTGCAGCACCGCGTTGTGGCCGACGCTCACCCCTGCCCCGATGGCCGCAGGAAACCCCGGATCGACGTGGACCGTGACGCCGTCCTGCAGATTGGTGCCCTCACCGATCGAGATGGGCTCGAACTCGGCGCGCAGGACGGCGCCGTACCAGACACTTGCCTTGGCCGAGAGCGTCACCTGACCGATGACGCTCGCGGTGGGCGCCACCCAGGATTCGGCGTGCACGTCGGGTGCGCGCCCGTTGACGGACAGGATCAGCGGCTCTGGCATGGGCCGAATCCTAGCGGTGGGCATCAAACGCCTTGAAAGACCTTGCGATAACTCGACGGCGACATCCCGATCCCGCGGCGGAGGTGGTGGCGCAGGTTTGCACCCGAGCCCAACCCCGCCAGGCGGGCCACCTCGTCGACGGACAGATCACGGGACTCGAGCAGTTCCCGGGCGTAATCCACCCGCCGGTTGCGGATCCAGGTGCCCGGCGCCCGACCGGTTTCCTCGCGGAAGCGGCGATTGAAGGTGCGTGGGCTCATGTGGGCGTGCCGGGCCAACCGCTCGACGGTCAGTTCCTCGTCGAGGTGCCGCAGCGCCCAGTCCCGGGTGGCCGCGGTGGATGCGTCGTCCTGCACGGGCAGGTGACGGTCGATGAACTGCGCCTGCCCACCCTCCCGCCAGGGCGGCACGACGCAGTAGCGTGCCACCGCGTTGGCGACCAGCGCGCCGTGGTCGGAGCGAATGACGTGAAGGCACAGGTCGATTCCCGCGGCAAGACCAGCGGAGGTCAGCACGTCGCCGTCGTCGACGAAGAGGACGTTCTCGTCGACGTCGACGTCAGGGTGCAGTAAGCGCAACGCGTCCGCGAACTTCCAGTGTGTGGTGGCGCGACGGCCGTCGAGCAGACCCGCCGCCGCCAGCACGAACGCACCGGTGCAGATGGACACCATCCGGGTGCCGGGCCGGATCTGGTCGAGTGCGGCCCGCGCGAGCGTCGTCAGCACGCCGTCGTTTCTCGCGGACGGATAGCGGGTTCCGGGGATGACGACGGTGTCGGCGGTGGCCAACGCTTCCTGGCCCGCCGCGGGCAACATGGCGAAGCCGTTGGTCGTGGCCACCGGCTGATCGTCGAGGCCGCAGACCACGACCTCGTACAGCGGATCGCCGTCCTCGTCCACGGCGGCGCCGAACAGCATGGGCGCAATCGACGCGTCGAATCCCACCACGGGCGGCAGTAGCAGCACGGCGATCCGGTGCGGAACAGCCATTTCGTCGACCATTCCGCCATCTTGGCATGTTTTTGACGAATGGTGGCATTCGTGCCACTGGCGCCGAATAGCTGCCGGCCAGCACAGTGTTCGGATGACAGTTGCCGCTCGCGACGAGACCACGCGTCGTGCCCGCCTCCACTGGGCCTGGGTGATCGCCGCCGTCAGCTTCGTCGCGATCCTGGGAGCTGCGGGCTTCCGCTCGGTGCCCGGCGTGATGATGAATCCGTTGCACCACGAGTTCGGTTGGTCGCACGGCACGGTCGGGCTGGCGATGTCGGTCAACATGACGCTGTTCGGGCTCACGGCGCCGTTCGCCGCCGCGCTGATGGACCGCTTCGGCGTGCGCCAGGTGCTGACGGCGGCGCTGGTCCTCATCTCGGCCGGGTCGGCGCTGTCGGTGACGATGACGGCCAGTTGGCAGCTGGTGCTGCTGTGGGGCGTGCTGGTCGGCGTCGGGACCGGGTCCATCTCGATGGGCTTCGTGGCCACGATCGCCGCCCGCTGGTTCGAGGAGCGACGCGGGCTGGTCACCGGAGTCCTCACGGCCGCCAGTGCGACGGGGCAGCTGATCTTCTTGCCCGTCATCGCCGAGGTGACCATGCGCCACGGCTGGCGGTGGGCGTCGATCGTCGTGGCGGGCGCGGCGCTGGCCGTCGTCCCGCTGGTGTTGGTGTTCATGCGGAACTACCCGGCAGACAAGGGACTCACCGCGTACGGGGCGACGACCGCAACCCCGGAGGTGGTGCCCGCGGGCAGTTTCCGCGCGGCCTTCGACGGCCTTCGCATCGGTATGCGGGTGCCGGCGTTCTGGCTACTCGCCGGGAGCTTCGCCATCTGCGGAATGACCACCAACGGCCTCATCGGTACCCACTTCATCCCGGCCGCCAACGACCACGGCATGCCCACCACGGTGGCCGCCGGCCTGCTCGCGACGATCGGCATCCTCGACGTCGCAGGCACGATCTTCTCCGGCTGGTTGACCGACCGCGTCGACCCGCGGTTGCTGCTCGTCGTCTACTACACGGGGCGAGGGATCTCCTTGCTGCTCCTGCCGTCGCTGCTCTCTCCGCAGGCCGAGCCCAGCACCTGGGTCTTCGTCATCTTCTACGGGCTGGACTGGGTGGCCACCGTGCCGCCGACCATCGTGCTGTGCCGCGGCTACTTCGGTGCCCGCACGCCGGTGGTGTTCGGCTGGGTGTTCGCCTCGCATCAACTGGGTGCCGCGGTGGCCGCCGCGGGCGCCGGCTGGTTGCGCGATGTGCAGGGCAGCTACAACCTCGCGTTCTACCTCGCTTCTGGGTTGTGTGGCGTTGCCGCAATACTCTGTTTGAACGTGCGAAAAGCGCAGGTCAGCGTCACTTAGGCGCAGGTCGGGCTCGAGCTTGGCTTTGCCGATTCGTGAGCCGAGCCTTTACGCTTCCCCAGGCGTCGCACGAGAGTCGGGCTCTGGGCGACGCGATCAAACACGTTGAGGAGCCGAAAGTGAAGACTCGCACCAGCCGAGCCATAGGAGTTTCCGCCGCGATCGCCGCGATCGCCGTCTCGGTGCCATTGGCGATCACCGCGCAGGCCGACCCGCCCACGGACACCACGACCCCCGCCGCGGCGCCGGTGCCGGACTGGCAGGGCAACTGCGACCCTGTGCGCGCCGAGCTAGCCCCGAGCGGCGCCACGAAGGAGACGCTGGCCAAGCTGCCCGTCGGGCAGGTGCTGGCCAAGATCCCGTCGCTGAGCACTTTCACCTCCGCGATCAACAGCGGCCTCAACCCGGCCGTGAATATCGTGCCGGTTATCGAGAACGGCCCGTACGTCATCTTCGCGCCGAACAACGACGCCTTCGCCAAGCTCGATCCCTCGGCGCTCGAGACGCTGAAGACCGATCCGGCCGCGCTGACCAAGCTGGACTACTACCACGCGTTCCTCGGCCTGCTCGGCCCCGGCGACGTCGCGGGGCAGCGGCCAACCCAGCAGGGCGCCGAGATCAAGGTCACCGGCAAGGACGGCGACATCAAGGTCAACGACACCGCCAAGGTGATCTGCGGCGGCATCCAGGCCAGCAACGCGCAGATCTACATCATTGACACCGTGCTGAACCCGGACGCACCGCCGGCGCCCGCCACTCCGACGCTGTCCTTCTCCAACACCGGCAAGCCGCTGTCCCCCACCAGCACCACGACCTCTGCGGAGCCCGCCCCGGCTGGCTAGACGTCACCAGCCTCTTCGATTTGGTCGTGCTCAGAGGCCGAGGTCGCGGCCGATGATCTCCTTCATGATCTCGGTGGTGCCCCCGAAGATCGTCTGGATGCGGACGTCGACGTAGTCGCGTGCCACCTTGTACTCGTTCATGTAGCCGTACCCGCCGTGCAACTGCACGCAGTTGTCGACGACCCGCTTGCCCAGCTCGGTGCACCACCACTTGGCCTTCGACGCCTGGACCGCGGTCAACTCACCGTCGACGACGGCTTGGAGGCAGCGGTCGATGTACGACTCGGCGATCTCGAGTTCGGTGTCCATCTCGGCCATCACGAAGCGGTTGTGCTGGAACGTGCCGATGGGTTGCCCAAAGGCCTTGCGGTCCTTGACGTATTGCAACGTCTCGTCGAAGGTGGCACGGGCGCCGGCGATGGCGGCGATCGCGATGGAGAGCCGCTCCGACGGCAGGTTCTGCATCAGGTGGTAGAAACCCTGACCCTCCTTGCCGAGCAGATTCGCGTTCGGCACGCGGACGTTCTCGAAGTGCAGCTCCGCGGTGTCGGCCGCGTGCAAGCCCATTTTGTCCAGCTTTCGCCCGCGGGTGAAGCCCTCCATGCCCCGCTCGACGACGAGCAGGGTGAAGCCCTTGTGGCCCGCCTCGGGGTCGGTCCGCGCCACCACGACCACCAGGTCGGAATTGATGCCCGCGGAGATGAAGGTCTTGGAGCCGTTGAGGATCCAGTCGTCTCCGTCGCGGACGGCCGAGGTCTTGATGCCCGCGAGGTCGCTGCCGGCACCGGGTTCGGTCATCGCCACGGCACCGATCAGCTCACCGGCGATGTAGCCGGGCAGCCACCGCTCCTGCTGCTCATCGTTGGCCAGGTTCACGAAGTAGGGCCCGACGATGTCGTTCTGCAGGCTCAGGCCCGGCGTGGCGGGTCCGAACTTCGAGAACTCCTCGACGATCACGGCATTGAACCGGAAGTCGTCGACCCCACCGCCACCGAACTTCTCGGGCAGGTTGAACCCGATCAGTCCGTACTTGCCCGCGGCGACGTAGGCCTCGCGATCGACGAGGCGCTCGCGCTCCCACTTCTCGACGTTCGGCGCGCACTCCCTCTCGAGGAACTGCCGCGCGGTATCCCGCAACTGCTCGTGCTCTTCTTCGAAAACCAGTCGCTTCACGTTCGTGCTCCCACTTCGCTTACTTGGCGTTCCACACCGGCTGACGCTTCTGGGCGAAGGCCAGCGGTCCTTCCTTGGCGTCCTCCGAGCGCAGCACTGCGCCCATCTCCCGCATGGTCCTCGCCCAACCCACTTCGTCACCGGTGATGACGCCGTCGTCGATGCCCGCGGCCACTCGCTTGCTCGCCCACACGGCCAGCGGAGCGTTGACGGTGATGCGCTCGGCCAAGGCCAACGCAGCGTCGACGACCGTGCCGTCGGGCACGACCTGGTTGATCAGGCCCCATTTGAGCGCATCCGCCGAAGACATCGGCTCACCGGTGAAGATCAGTTCCATCGCGACCTTGCGAGGCAGGTGGTCGACGATGCGGAACACTCCCCCGGCCGCCGCGATCAGGCCACGCTTCACTTCGGGCAGACCGAATTTGGTGCGCTCCTCGGCGATGACGAGGTCACTGGCCAGCGCGAGTTCGGTGCCGCCGCCCAGCGCCGTGCCGTTGACGGCCGCGATGGTGGGCTTGTCGATGACGTGCTGCACGTACCCGGCGAACCCCCACTCCCCGTGCTCGGGGTGATAGAGGTTCTCCCGTCGCGAGATCGCCTTGAGATCGGCTCCGGCACAGAAGGACTGGCCCGCGCCGGTGATGACGACCGCACGCACCTGCTGGTCGTGCTGGGCCTGGTGCAGGGCGTCGCCGACACTGGTGCTCACGGCCGCGTTGACGGCGTTGCGCGCCTCGGGACGGTTCAGCGTGATGAGCAGGACGTTGCCCCGCCGCTCGGTGAGAGCGGCGGGCGCGGCCGCGTCTTCCGTCACAGAAGTTCGAGGATGGTGGCGTTGGCCTGCCCGCCTCCTTCACACATGGTCTGCAGGCCGTACTGAATTCCCTTGTCCCGCATGTGGTAGAGCATCGTCGTCATGATGCGGGCACCGGAGCCGCCGAGCGGGTGGCCCAATGCGATCGCACCGCCGTTCGGGTTCAGCTTCTTCTCGTCGGCGCCGATGTCCTTGAGCCACGCCAGCGGCACCGGCGCGAACGCCTCGTTCACCTCGAACACGCCGATCTCGTCGATCGACAAACCGGAGCGCTTGAGTGCCTTCTGCGTGGCCGGGATGGGCGCGGTGAGCATGATGACCGGGTCGGCGCCCGCCAGCACCGCGGTGTGCACCTTGGCAAGCGGCTTGAGGCCCAACGACTTCGCCTTCTCCGCCGACATGAACAGCAGCGCGGCCGAGCCGTCGGAGATCTGTGACGCGTTGCCCGCGTGGATCACGCCGTCTTCCTTGAACGCGGGCTTGATGGTCGCCATCTTCTCGACCGTGCCGCCGCGACGGATGCCCTCGTCCTTGAGCACCGGATTGCCGTCCTGATCCTTGATCGCGACGATCTGGTCGTCGAAGGCACCGGAATCCTGTGCGGCGGCGGCCTTCTCATGCGAGCCTAGGGAGAACTGGTCAAGGGCGGTGCGGTCGAAGCCCCACTGCTCGGCGATCATCTCGGCGCCGGTGCCCTGGTTCGGGGTCTGGCTGTAGCGGGCGCGGAAGGCCTCCGGGTACGGATGTCCGCCGTTGGCCAGCGAGGCGCCCATCGGGGTGCGCGACATCGACTCGACGCCACCGGCCACCACCACGTCGTAGTGGCCGGCCACGACGCCAGCGGCGGCGAAGTGCACGGACTGCTGACTCGATCCGCACTGCCGGTCGACGGTCACGCCCGGCACGCTCTCGGGCCATCCCGCCGCCAGCACCGCGGTACGCGCGATGTCGAGGGCCTGCTCGCCGGCCTGCATGACGCAGCCCCAGATGACGTCGTCGACGAGTGCGGGATCGATACCTGCCCGCTCGACGAGTCCGTTGAGCACCTGCGCCGACAGTTCACCTGGGTGAACGCCGGACAATCCGCCGTTGCGCTTGCCGACTGGTGACCGGACGGCCTCTACGATGACGGCTTCAGCCATGGGACATCTCCTTCGGGTGGGGTTTAAACGGCGCTGATTGACCCAGCGACCGGATGGTGGTTATCACCGAACGTAGAACAGTAGGTTTACTAGGTCAACCTACTGGTTGGTAGGTCACGCTCGTTTCACGCGCGCTGCTTCATCGTCCACATGGTTTACTGAGTTGTACAACCGGCTACGGTCGGCCGCACGACTACGGGAGATCCGTTGGCCCGCAACACGCCTTTGGCACCCATGATGGGGCCGGATGCCGTCGCGCAGCGCGCAGGCACGGCGATCCGCTCTCCCAAGACTGCCGAGCTGGTCGCGGGGACCCTACGTCGCATGGTGGTCGACGGCCAGCTCAAGGAGGGCGACTTCCTGCCGAACGAGGCCGAGCTGATGACGCACTTCGGTGTCAGCAGGCCGACGTTGCGCGAAGCGGTCCGGGTGCTGGAGTCCGAACGACTCGTCGAGGTGCGGCGTGGTTCCCGTACGGGTGCACGGGTCCGCGTACCCGGCCCGGAAATCGTCGCACGGCCGGCGGGCCTGCTTCTCGAACTCTCCGGAGCGACGATCGCCGACCTCATGGTGGCCCGCTCGGGCATCGAGCCGATCGCCGTCCGACTGCTGGCGGAGTCGGCCTCACCGGAGGCGCTCGACGATCTCGCGGCGATGCTCGCCGACGACATCCCTGCGGGCTGGCAGTCGGGTCGGCTGGCCGAGGCGACCGGCGAGTTCCACCGCCGGATGGTGGAGTTGTCGGGCAACGCCACGCTGACCATCATCGCGGGCATGCTGCACGAGATCACCGTGCGACACACGGCGTTCGCCATCAAAGAACACCGCGAAGTGTCCAAGGCCGACTACGACAAGCTGACGCGGTCCTACCGACGACTGATCACGCTGCTGCGCGCGGGCGACGGTGCCGGCGCGGAGGCGCACTGGCGAAAGCACCTCGACACCGCGCGCAACCTCCTGCTGAAGGGCCTCGAGGACGTCAAGGTCCGCGACGTCATGCAGTAGCGGTGTTCGCCGACCACGTCACGTGGACGGGCACGTCGTCGGCCCACGGCTGGCGGGTGACCATGTCCGCGACCCGCACGAACCCGCGCTCGAACTCCCCGGTCGCCGCGTCGACCAGACGGTAGGCCTGCTGCTGTTTGTGGATGGGCTGCGCATCCAGCAGCACCACCCGCACCTCTCCCGGCTCGAAGTGGCACCGCTCCTGCATCGCGGCGATCAGCTGCTCGTTGTGCATGTGGCCGTCGCCGAAGTTCCAGCCGACCGCAGTACTGCAGAGCCGCTCACCCTCGGTCACGACATAGTCGTCCTCGTTGCCGTCCGCCATGGCGCGGTGGACGAGGGTGAACAGCGCGCGGCCGTGGGTGTTCATCGCACGGAACGCGTAGCCGGAGTGCAGCATGACGAGGGCCTGCTCCGGACTGCCATAGATGCGCTCCACCTGGGATTGCGGCATGCTCGCGATCGCTACCAGACCCGCGTTGATCTTCGCCTCGGCCGACGGCTTCATGCACCACTGGGTGGTGTCCCAGTTGCCCGCGTAGTAGCGCATGCCGGGGAGGAAGGAGATCTTGCGCGGGAACAGGTTTCCGAGCGCGACGGTCCCCGCGACGACCAGAAACAACAGGATCGGCAGCGGGCTGGTGAGCTCACCGAGGCCGATGCCCGCATGCCCGACGAACAGCGCCAGCACGCTGAACATCATGAAGACGTTCCACTCGAGCGGCACGCCCATCGGAATGGCCGACAGGATGCCGAAGTGGAAGATCAGCATCACGGTCGCCGCGATCACCGTCGGCCAGCCGCCGTGGGAGAAGAACAGGACGATCGGCACCAGGCCCTCCACCGCGGTGCTGAAGTGCGCGACGACCCGGGACAACCGACCGGGCCGCAGATCGTCGGGGAACTTCTCGAAGAACATCCGCTTGAACGAGCGGGTACGCACCAGCGGACTGTTCGACATCATCGTCGAGATGACGAACGGGAAGTGCTTGTTGAGCTTCGAGGTGGCGGCGCCGATCCAGATGACCAGGCACACCAGCTTCGCGGCGATGATCATGTCGACGCCGCCGAACAGGAAGGCGACGGTGAACGACGCGTACACCTCGCCGCGGGCGGCCAGGAAGATCACCTTGTCACGCAAACCCGTGAGAGCGAGCAGTCCCAGCACCGCCCAGATCTGCCACATCGGGAGGACCCCCACCGTGGTGCCGAGTGCGGGGATCGGTCCGGTGCCGTCGGAGAAAAGCGCGATGGTCAGGACCACCAGCAGCGCCCCGTAGAGCATGGCGTCCACCGGCGTGCGGGCGGAGCCACGCGTCAGCGGGACGCGGTCGGGCCACGGCGGCAGCCGGATGGTGCCAGGCCGCAACCAGTAGAGGATGGATCCCATCGGCGGGAAGAACCGGTTGTTCAGCGGCCCGAAGCCACAGCCGAGGCCGATCACCTCGAAGAGCATCGTGTAGAGCACGAGCTTCTGGAACACGATCGGCTCGGAGTACCAACTGGCCACGTTGGTGAAACCGTCAATGCCCTTGGTGGCCAGCGCGAACAACGCACCGCCAAGGATGTAGAGCGCGATCTTGACGACGTAGAAGAGGTGCAGCACCACCGGTGTACCGAAGCCCACCTCGGCCCAGTGCCCGGCCAGCGGTCGGATCCTCTCGGCGCGGCTGCCCTTGCTCCATTCCGCGAAGTCGACCACCGGTAGGTCGGGCTTGAGAAATCCCATGCGGGCCAGACTAGAACGTGTTCCTGTTTGGCTGGGCCGCTTTCCCCACCGCGAGCAGTCGCAAAGGTGCTCGGTTTACGGCATGTCGCGGCACATTGGCGTCTGCTCGCCCGGGTTAGGTCTTGGCGGGCGGGCGGTAGAAGATCGCCAGCTGGCCGATGCCGCCGGCGAGCCCGAGCACCACGGCGATCGCCAACCCGCCCCAGCCCTGCACGTAGCCCCACAGCGCAGTGCCATGGAACAGGGCGTAATCCAGACTGAGCTTGCCCGCCCCGGTGCCGGCCAGCGCCACCGCCGTCACCGCGAGGATCAGGTTGTACTCCCAACCCTCCTTGACGATGAAGAAGCCGTTGTGCCGGTGCACCGTCCAGGCCGCCACGAACATCAGCGCGACGAAGCCCGCCGCGGGAATCGGGGTGAGCAGGCCAAGCGCGAGCCCCACGCCGGCCGCCATCTCGGTCGACGCGGCGACGCGGGCGTGGAAGATGCCCGGCTTCATGCCCATGCTGTCGAACCACCCGGCGGTGCCTGCGATACCGCCCTTGCCGAAGAACTTGTTGTAACCGTGCGCGGCCATCGTCAGGCCGAGCACCACACGCAGCAGGAGGAGGGCGAAGTCGTAGACAGTCACGCAACAGAATCTAGGACATCTGTTAACCGCTGCCCAATCCAACCCGACGAACCGCGGTCCCACCACGTATCCTTTGGACCCGTGGGTCCAAACGGTGCAGCGGTGACGACGACTTCCGACGTCCAGAAGCTCACGCCGAAGGGCCGGGCGACTCGGCAACGGATCGTCGACGGCGCGGCCGAGGAGATCCGCGTCAACGGAGCGGTGGCCACCACCCTCGAAGACGTGATGTCGCACACCGGAACGTCGAAGAGCCAACTGTTCCACTACTTTCCCAACGGCAAGGACCAACTGCTGCTGGCCGTGGCCGAACAGGAGGCGGCGCGCGTCATCAGCGACCAACAGCCGCACCTCGGTCAACTCACGTCCTGGGCAGCGTGGCAGCGGTGGCGTGACGTGGTCGTCGAGCGCTATCGCACGCAGGGTCCGCTCTGCCCGCTGTCGACCGTGATGTCGGAGATCGCCAGGACGCCCGGCGCTCAGGCCGTGACGTCGACGTTGATCGACCGGTGGCGAACCGAGATCGAGCTCGGCGTGCGTGCCATGCAGGCGCAGGGAAAGATCGACGCTGGCACCGATGCGTCGCGTGCCGCGGCGGCGTTACTCGCCGGCATCCAAGGCGGAGTGCTGGTGTTGATGAACACCGGTGACCTCAGCTATCTCGAGGCCGCGCTCGACGTGGGCATCGCCGCACTGCGGACCTAGGGCGACGGCAGGGCCGCCTCCAGACCCGCCACGTAGTCGTCCATGCCGTGCACGCCGCCGAGCGCCGACGCTGCGGCGTGCACGCCGATCGTGACGGTGTCGCCCACCCCGACGACGACGTGCGTCAGGCCCATCATCGGTGAGAGCCCCGCGAACGCCGCGGCCATCGCGACGGGTGCCCCTCCGAAGGTGAAGTCGGCGGCACCGCAGTTCACACTCGAGACCACCGTGTTGCCGGTCACTGCCGCAGGGCGGACATCGGGATCGAAACGTTGCATGCCCCAACGCAACAGCGGTGCGGGCGTTGCAGCGAAGGCCAGGTCGGCCGCACGCATCGCCTGGTGTCCGGCTCGCATCCGTCGGGCGGCCAGGTCGTCGGCGATCCGGGCGGCTCGCGCGTCGCCTGCCAGTTCGGGGTACAGGCCGACGCCGACGTTGCCGAAGTGGTTGTACGCCAGTCGCGGTGGTGGCTTGGCCATCGGAACTTCGGCGCCGAGTGTCGACGGATCGTCGCCGAGCACCGAGAGGCGACCGGCGAGCGCCGCCGACACGGCGGACAGCGTCGCGACCGTGACCGTCCCGCCGGACAGTTCGGAGCGCTGCCGGACCACCGTACGCAGGCTCCGCGGCCCCGACGGTCGACCATTGGTTCGCAGCGGTGGCCGAAGCTCCGCCTGCGCGGGAACGACACCGGCCTCGACGTCGGCGAGAAGGCCGCGGTGAGCCCTGGCGGCGCGAAAACCGGCCAATGGCAGGGCAATCGGGCCCACTGACGGCGGATGGATCTCGGGCACCTCGACGCCGATCCTGCCGAACATCAGGGCGGCATGCGCCGACGTGCGGCCCCCGCCGCCGAGCGCGTGCGAGATCTGCAGCACCGCAACGGTGCCCGCCCCGTCGACCCCGGGCACCCCGTCCACGTCGGTGAACACGTGCAGTCGCCATGCCGCGTTACCCGCGTCCAGCTGCTCGTCGATCAGCGCGCACACCGCCGCCAGGCACGCCTCCCACGTGCGGTCCTCGAGGTCGTGTACGACGAACTGCGACCGCGCGACGTCACGACGCACCAACGACGGATAGCTCCAACCCCCGCGGTCGTCGACGCGCACCGACAGGTCGGGGCAGCCGCGAGCCCGCGCCTCGAGGTCGTCGAGCGTCTGCGCCAGGTCGGTGGGCACGCCCGCGAATCCGAACAGGAGGAACGTGTCGTTCGGGATCTTGGTGGCCAACCAGAACGTCTGCGCGTCGGTCGGCGTCAGCCGCCGTGTGGTCATGGGCCCAAGGCTAGGCTGCGGGCATGCTTCCAGCGGCGAGTGGCAACGGGACCGTCCTCGTCACCGGTGCCTCGTCGGGCATCGGCGAGGAGATCGCGAAGGAGTTCGCGCGCCGCGGCCGCCACGTGGTGCTGGTGGCGCGGCGGGCAGACAGGTTGCAGGCCCTGGCCGCATCGCTGGGATCGGCCGCCGACGTGTTGGCCGCCGACCTGTCCAGGGCCGAGGACCGCGCCGCCCTCCCCGGCCGGGTGGTCGATCTCGGCATGGTGGTCGACGTCCTCGTCAACAACGCAGGGCTGAGCACATCCGGTCCGATCGCCACGTCGGATCCGGTCGAAGAGCTGAACCTCATCGAGGTCGACGTGGCCGCGGTGGCCGATCTGTGCAGCCGCTTCGTGCCCGGCATGGTGTCGCGCGGTCGTGGCGCGGTACTCAACGTCGCCTCGGTTGGGGCGTTCGGGCCGGTGCCCGGTCAGGCCGCCTACGGCGCGGCCAAGGCGTTCGTGCTGTCGTACACCCAGTCCCTCGGCCAGGAGCTGCAGGGCACCGGCGTCGTCGCGTCGACGCTGTGCCCTGGCCCGGTCAAGACGGGATTCGGTGAGACGGCGGGGATCTCCGACGCGGACGCCGAGGCTGCCTTGCCGAAGGCAATGTGGATCAGCCCCGCCGAGGTCGCCACAACCGCGGTCGATGGTCTGGCGTCCGGCAAGTCGGTGATCATTCCCGGCGCGTTCAACAAGGTCGGCGCCGCCGCCTACAAGATCCTGCCGCGTCGGTTGTTGCTGCCGGTGCTGGCCCGTAACCACCCCGCTCTGAAGAAGCGCTAGCTTCCCGCTGTTCCGATGAAGTCGACGATGCGCCGGGCGACGTCGTCTGGCCGGTCCAATTGCATGAAGTGTCCTGCGCGTTCCACGATCTCGGCACGGCTGCCCGGCGGCAGCGCGGGCTCCACCCACTTCGTGTAATCCGCCGAGGCGCAACCGTCGTCGGCGCCGTGCAGGTAGAGCGTCGGGACCGACAGCGGCGACAGCCAGTGCGCGTGCAGGTCGGCGTAGCGCAGCGGCGGCCTGCTACCCCGGATGGTCGCCCGGTAGTAGCCGAGCGCCGCACGCCAGTTCTCGGGCGCGCCGATGGCATCGAGGACCAATGCCACGTCCTCTGCGGCGTCATAGGACGGTGACCATTGCCGCCACAGTCGCGGAACCACCCACGACGCGGAATGCTCTGGCAACAAAGGCAATTGGAAGTACATGATGTACCAGCTGCGCAGCAGCTGGCGGGGTAGTTTGGCGGCCAGCCTTCCGGCGTCGGGAATCCGCCCCAACGGCCGGAACGTGCCTGCGGGCGGCACCGACATGATGACGGCCCTTTCGAACGGACTGTCGGGCATCGCCGCCAGGCCGGAGCCTGCTATCGCGCCCCAGTCGTGTCCGATGAGAACGTCGCCACCGGTGGGGCCTGCCACCTCGAGCACCCGCAGCGCGTCGTCCATCAGCGCGCCGACGTGATAGCTGCCGTCAAGCGACGTCGACGACGGCGCGTACCCGCGCATGAACGGCGCGACGACCCGCCAGCCCGCGTCGACCAGGGCAGGCGCGACCTTTCGCCAGCCGTGCGCCGTATCGGGAAAGCCGTGCAGACACAACGCAATCGGCGCATCCTGCCGACCCCACGCCAGCGCCCGCAGCTGCACGTCGGGGGTGGGAACGTCGATCCAGCGTGGCTCGGTCACCGAAGTCATCGAAAGCCGGCTAGACCGGCGTGAACTCGGAGATCAACCACTTGTCCTTCGTCTTCTCCAAGGTCACGCGCACACTCGACGCCGTGTTGGTCGGCGCGTCCGCACCTACCACCACCGCCTGGTTGACGAACACCAGGACGACGGCGTGCCGGGGATCCGCGGACACCGAACCCGCCTTGGGAACCGTTGCCACGGCTGAGATCTTCTGCTGTTTCGCGCCGGGGATGACGACCTCGTTGATCAAGGACGTGTACGACTCGAGGAACTCGCCGGTGAGCAGGCTGCGCGCATCGTTGAGTTGCTGATCGACCTTGTCCGGCGTGTACGACAGCAGCGCGATCGTGCCTGCGGTGGCGGCCCGCACGGACTCATTACGGGCAGTGGCGCTCTCGCGCACCGAATTGTCCACGTACTTCAGGAAACCCGCTGTCATCGCGAGGATCAGAGCCAGGGCGGGCAGCAGGCCGTAGGCCGCCACCCTGGCCCAGTCGGTGCCCGAACGACCCGTTCCGTCGGCGGCTACTTCTGCGTCGACTACGTCTGCGCCGTCGGCCGCCTCGGTTGCCTCGGTTGCCTCTGGTGCATCCGTTTCATCGACCACGGGCGTCGTCTTCTCGTCATCGGAATCTGTCACGAAACGAACTCCACGTTGGACACCTTGGTGTCGTCTTGGATCTTCTGGACCAGGATGCGCATGCGCCAGAGGCGAGGTGGTTGATCGGGCTGACCGACGATCACCGACTTCACGGTCACGGCGACCAGCACCTCGGCCTGAGTCGCCGTGTCGCCGGCCTCGAGTGCCGCCTCCGTCACCGTGCCCACCGACGTCGACTTGACCTGCCTGACGACCTCCGTGAACGACGGGGCGCGCTGCTGGAAGTCGTCGTAGAACGTCCCCGTCGCGGAGTCCAGGATCCGTTGCACGTCGGCGTCGATGTGTTCGTAGTTCAAGGTGGTCAGGTTGATCGCACCTTGGCGCCCGACCTCGAGGAAGATTTGACGCTGCCGATCCATCTGCCTCGACTCGTTTGCCCGATAGCCCAGCCAGCCGGTCAGCCCACCGAGCGCCAGCACCGCGACGAGTCCGGCGATGAGCGCCAGCCGCACGTGCGACGGACCCGCAGACGGCCCCTCGGCCGCAGGTTCCTCGGATTCGTGCTGGTCGTCGTATTCAGCTGCCGCGTATACGGCGTCGTCGGTGTCGGCCGCGGACTGCACCTCGACCGCCGTGGACTCCGGTTCCCGCGGCTCGGAGGGGGCAGCGTCATCGTCTGCCATGTTTGCTCCTCTGGGGCACTGCGAGCCGGGTCGGCCCGTGTGAAAGACATGCTCGTCCGGTCCAAGGTACGTGTCAGTGGCTGGGAGATGTCCGGCGGCCGCAGCAGAGCCAGTTCGTCGCTCGGCAGATCAGGCGTCGCGCACGGCGGCCTCCAGGTCGGCGACCACGATCCTGCGCATGCCAAGCATCGCCTTGGTGGCGGCGGCGGCACGAGCCGGGTCCGGATCGTTGATCAGGTCGAACAGCCGCTCCGGCACGATCTGCCAGCTCAGCCCGAAGCGGTCCTTGAGCCAGCCGCACTGCGACTCGACGCCGCCGTCCAGTAGCCGATCCCAGTAGTAGTCGACCTCGTCCTGGTCGGCGCAGCGCACTTCGAACGACACGGCCTCGCTGAACTGAAAATGCGGGCCGCCGTTGATGCCAAGGAACCGTTGGCCATCGAGCACGAACGTGCCCGAGACCACCTCGCCGGGCGCGCCCGGGCCCGCGTCGGTGTAGCGATTGAAACCTTCGATCGCCGAGTTGGGGAACACCGCCGTGTAGAACTCGGCGGCCTCCTCGAGATCGTTGTCGAACCACAGCGACGGCGTGATCGATGGCATGGGCGTGGGCCTCCTGTCTGGGGTGTGTTCATCGATGTAGACCGGCGGCCCCCGCAAAACTCATCGTCACCACGAGGCCCACGTCGGACGGCGATCCCGACCTGGGTAACGTGCGGGGATGGCACCGAGCAAGGCGAACAGCACATCTTCGACCGTCGAGTTCCGCGGCGTGGACGACCTCGCACTGGTCGCCGACGAGTGGAACCGCGATGCGGAGACCTCCGCCGACCGGCCGTCGATCCTGATGCTGCACGGCGGCGGCCAGAACCGGCATTCGTGGAAGAACACCGGTCAGATCCTCGCCGACGGCGGATTCCACGTGGTCGCGCTCGACAGCCGCGGTCATGGGGACAGCGATCGCTCACCCACCGCGAACTACTCGGTCGAGACGCTGTGCGCCGACACGCTGCAGGTGCTCTACCAGATCGGCAGGCCGACGGTGCTGATCGGCGCGAGCATGGGCGGCCTGACCGGCATTCTCGCCGCGCACGAGGCGGGCGCCGAACTCGTCACCAAGTTGGTGTTGGTCGACGTCGTGCCACGTTTCGAGAAGGACGGCAGCGCCCGCATCCGTGACTTCATGTTCAGTGGCGTCGACGGTTTCGAGACGCTCGAGCAGGCCGCCGACGCAGTCTCCGCCTATCTTCCGCACCGCACCAGGCCGCGCAGTCCCGAGGGTCTGAAGAAGAACCTCCGACTGCGCGACGGTCGCTGGTACTGGCACTGGGATCCGGCGTTCCTCACCAAGCCTGACGACGATCCCTTCACCAGGATGGACATGCTCGAGCAGGCGGCGATCAACCTCGAGGTCCCGATCCTGTTGATTCGCGGCAAGCTGTCCGACGTGGTGAGCGCCGAAGGCGTGCAGGACTTCCTCACCAAGGTGCCGCACGCCGAACTGGTCGAGCTGTCCGACGCCGGCCACACCGCGGCGGGCGACGACAACGACGCTTTCAGCGAGGTCGTCGTCGAATTCGTCAACCGGTGAGCAACCCGCACCGGACGGTGGGCTTCAACTTCCTCGAAGAGCCGGAGCTGCCCGCCCCCCAGGTGAGCGAGGCGCAGGCCGAACAGCTGCTGTCGACGCACTACGGCCTCACCGCCAGAGCGGAATCGCTTGGTAGCAACCAGGACAAGAACTTTCTGGTGTTCGACGCGGCCGACCAGGTGCTCGGTGTACTGAAGATCGCCAACCCGGCGTTCACGGCGACCGAACTCGCAGCGCAGGACGCGGCGGCCGAGACCATCGCCAAGGCGGAGCCGACCCTGCGCGTCAGTGTGCCGCTGCCGAACCTCGCGGGCGAGGTCCATACGGAGGTCGCGAATCTGCTGGAGGGCACCGCCCACGTCCGGTTGCTGCGGTTCCTGTCGGGCGGGACGCTGGTCGGCGCCGGTTACCTGGCGCCCGCGGTAGTGGCAGGCATGGGCGAACTGGCGGGCCGGGTCAGCCGGGCCCTCGCCGACTTCGCTCACCCCGGGCTGGACCGCGCGCTGCAGTGGGACCTCCGGTACGGCCACGACGTCGTCCATGCGCTCGTCTCGCACGTCCCGGACCCATCCCAACGCGAACGTCTCACCAGCGCCGCTACCGAAGCCTGGTCGCGGATTGCTCCCCTCGTGGACCAACTCCCCCGCCAGGCAGTGCATCTGGACCTGACCGATGCCAACGTCGTCGCGACCCGCGCCGACGGCAGCGCCCGGCGGCCCGACGGGATCATCGACTTCGGCGACCTGTCGGACACGTGGGCCGTCTCCGAAGTCGCCGTCACGCTGTCCTCGGTGCTTGGGCACCCCGGCGCCAGTCCGACGTCGATCCTGCCCGGCATCAAGGCATTCCACGCGGTGCGCCCGCTGAGCCTCGCCGAGGCCGACGCGATCTGGCCACTGCTGGTACTGCGGACCGCCGTGCTCATCGTCAGTGGCGCCCAGCAGGTCGTGCTCGATCCGGACAACGAGTATCTGAACAATCAGTCCGACGACGAAACCCGGATGTTCGATCAGGCCACGTCCGTGCCGATTGACGTGATGACGGCCGTGATCAGGGCAGAACTCGGCTTCACGGAGCCGCCCGTCGCAGTCCACGGCGAAGCACTGATTCCGGGACTGGACGCCTCGTCGGTGCGGACACTGGACCTGTCCGCGACGTCCGAGGTCTTCGACGTCGCGTCCGAAGGCGTTGCCGCACCGGCCTTTCAGAACGCGCTGGCCAGGTCGGCGGTCGATGACGGCGCAACGCTCGTCGTGACCCGATTCGGGGAACCGAACCTGACGCGTGCGCCGCTGCTGAGCCAGGACTCACCCGAGGTGGTCGCCACCGGAATCTCGCTGTGGCCTGCGCAGCCTGCCACGTTGGTGGCGCCATGGCCGGGTGAGATCATCCGCTCGGACGGTGAATTCACCTTGCTCGGTGCCGAATACGAGCTGACGATCACCGGCGCGGCCACCGGGGAACGCGTCGAGGCAGGCGCGCCGTTGGTCACCGTCGCCGCGGGCGGTTGGACCACCGTGAGCGTTCGACCGGTGGGCTCGCCCGTGGCACCTGCGTTGACGACGGCCGAACTGGCGCCGGGCTGGCTTGCGCTGTCGCGCGATCCGCGACCGCTGCTCGGTCTGCCCGACCTGCCGGACACCACCACGCGAGACCTGTTGACCCGCCGCGACCGGAGCTTCGCCAGGGTGCAGGAACACTATTACGCGGCTCCGCCGCAGATCGAACGCGGCCGACGCCATTACCTGATGTCGACGGCGGGGCGGGTGTACCTCGACATGGTCAACAACGTGACGGTCCTCGGCCATGCCCATCCGCGGGTGGCGGATACCGCTGCCCGCCAACTGCGCAGGCTCAACACCAACTCGCGCTTCAACTACGAGGCGGTCGTCGAGTTCAGCGAGCGCCTCGCCGCGACGCTGCCCGAGCCGCTGGACACCGTGTTCCTGGTCAACTCCGGTTCGGAGGCAAGCGATCTGGCGTTGCGGTTGGCGATCGCCGTGTCGGGTCACCGGGATGTCATCGCGGTCGGGGAGGCATATCACGGGTGGACGTACGCGACCGACGCGGTGTCGACGTCGACCGCCGACAACCCGAACGCGCTGTCCACCCGGCCGGACTGGATTCACACGGTGGAGTCGCCCAACAGCTTTCGTGGCACCTACCGAGGCGCGGACGCCGTCCGGTATGCGCCCGACGCGGTGGCCAAGGTGTCCGAGCTCGTCGCGGCGGGTCGCCCGCCCGCAGGGTTCATCTGCGAGTCGGTGTACGGCAACGCCGGTGGCATGGCCCTGCCCGACGGTTACCTGAAGCAGGTCTACGCGGCCGTGCGCGCGGCGGGCGGGTTCGCCGTCGCCGATGAGGTGCAGGTCGGGTACGGCCGTCTTGGCGAGTGGTTCTGGGGATTCGACCAGCAGCAGGTGGTGCCCGACATCGTGTCGATCGCGAAGTCGACGGGCAACGGGTACCCGCTCGGAGCGGTCATCACCAGCCGCGCGATCGCCGAGGCGTTCAGCTCGCAGGGCTATTTCTTCTCCTCCACCGGCGGCAGTCCGCTGTCCTGCGCGATCGGCCTCACGGTGCTCGACGTGCTGCGCGACGAAGATCTGCAGGGCAATGCCGCGCGCGTGGGGGGCCACCTCAAGGCCGAGCTGACGGCACTTCGCGAGAAGCACCCCATCATCGGCACGGTGCACGGGATGGGCCTCTACCTCGGCGTCGAGATGATCCGCGATCAGCAGACCCTCGAGCCCGCCACCGAGGAGACCGCAGCCATCTGCGACCGCATGCTCGAGCTGGGCGTCGTCATCCAGCCGACCGGCGATCGCCAGAACATCCTGAAGACCAAACCGCCGCTGTGCCTCGACATGGCGGGCGCCGGCTTCTACGTCGCGACCCTGGATCGGGTGCTCACCGAGGGCTGGTGACGGCCCGGCTCGTCAACCGGCGTCCGACCCGAGCTCCGAGGCCAGCGGTCTGGATCTCCAGGGACTGACCCGCGCCTACGCCGGACCCAGACCACGGTCATCACCGCCGCGGTCGCGTCGGTCACCGCGTGGACCATCGGCGGAGCCTTCGGCCTGCTGGCGGTCAACACCACGCTGTACGTCGGCCCGCTGGCCGACGTCGCGGGCGGCGTCGACCTCAGCACCATCGGATCCGCGGTGATCGGGGGGTTGCTTTACGTCGCTTCGGGCCGTTTCATCAAGTCATGACGCAATCCGCCGACGAGCTGGTGACCGAATTCTGCGCCCTGTGGTCCAATCCGGATCCCGAGCAGATCTTGAGCTACTTCACCGAAGACGCGGTGTACCACAACATCCCGATGCCACCTGCTGAGGGACGGGCCGCGATCAAGGAGTTCCTCGGCGTGATGCTCGACGGATTCGAGGGCATCGACTTCACGGTGCAGCGCCAGTTCAGCCAGGGCGACGTCGTCATGAACGAGCGCACCGACGTGATGCGGCGCACCGATGGCGGCCGGCTCGAGCTGCCGGTGATGGGCGTGTTCGAGGTGCGCGACGGTCGCATCGCCGCGTGGCGGGACTACTTCGACATGGCGACGGTGACGGCGGGCCTCGGGTAGGCCGACGCCCGAAGAACCGGATTTGCCCGGGTAGCGACCGGCACGGGATTCCCACCGTCGATACTTGAGCGGTGGCGCCACCCTTGATCGCGATCTACGTGCTGATCGCCGTGGCTGCCGTCGAGGCGATCGCGATCCTGGTGTTGTGGCGACGCCTGGCAACCCGCGACGAGGAACTTGCCGAGCTGCAGCGCAGGCTCGACACCCGCACCAACCTCATCTCCGGTGGCCGCGAGGCCGTCAAGACCGTCTGGCAGACCGCCAACATCCTGCGCAAGGAGGGCCTCGGCGCAGCCGTCAGATCCAACATCGAGGACCTCGCCGACTGGGCCGCCGTCGAACGCCCCGACCTGGCCCGACTGGCTCCGAACGGCCGGGTGGCGATTTTGTTCTCCGACATCGAGGGGTCGACCGCACTCAACGAACGCATCGGCGACCGGGCCTGGGTCCGACTGATCGACCGGCACGACAAGATGGTCAGCCGCCACGTCAGTCGCCACTCGGGCTACGTCGTCAAGAGCCAGGGCGACGGCTTCATGATCGCCTTCGCGCGGCCCGAGCAGGCGGTCTGGTGCAGCATGGACGTTCAGCGCGAGTTGGCCAAGCGGCCCAATGGAATTCGAGTTCGCATCGGCATCCACGAAGGCAAGTCGGTGAGACGGGGCGACGACCTGTTCGGCCGCAACGTCGCGATGGCGGCACGCGTCGCCGCCGAAGCCTGTGGCGGGGAGGTTCTGGTGAGCAACACCGTGCACGACGCGCTCAGTGGTTGCGAGGACCTCGCCTTTGATGGCGGCCGTGATGCCGAGCTGAAGGGCTTTGCCGGCACGCATCGGCTCTACGCCGTCGCCGCCGCCTGAGCGGGCCGCCTGCTCAGCTCCTCCTCGGGCCGTGCCCGCCCGGCTGGGCGTCTAGCCTTCGTCGGCCTCAGCCAGGCGCCGTTGCAGCCGGTCGCGAATTTCGTTGGGGGTGTATGCCTTGCGTCGGCGCTGATCCCGAGCGACCAGCACTCCCCCGGCTGCCACCCCGACCACCCCAGCCAACCCCAGCAACTTCCAGATGGTGCGCATCGGCTCAGGTTATTCGCGACTACATCCCGGCGGGA
>JAOPWT010000001.1 GCA_025965555.1 Mycobacterium sp. | reverse complement strand
GTATCACGTACTGCCCGATGACCCCCTGGCCGCGCTGAACATCCTGCGCGAGGCCGCCGGGCTGGGGCCATGGCGCGAAGACGGCAAGGAGGTAGGCGGCGATCGGCAAGGGAAGCGGGGCGAGGCGCGATGAGCTGTGAGGAATGGGTTGCACAGCATCGTTGCCAGGGCCACAACCCGCACCCCGCGCCGACCAACGAGAACCTCGAGCGCTGGGAGTGCAAGTGCGACCCGGAGGCGGTGTGGACTGCCGTCTGGCGCATCCTGACGCCCGACCAGGTCAGGCAGAAGTTCACACATCTGAGCAAGCGCCCCACTCCCGCGCGCGAAGCCCAACGGCGTGAACTGCGGGCGCACATCGCCGAGATTCAGGCAGAGCAGGAGAAACGCAATGCCGCTCTGCACAAGATCGACCACAGTCACATCCCGCCCCTGCAGATCGCCGACCGGTACGCGGCTGGGCGTAGGCATGACTGAGCTGGAATTGGTCAGTCTTCGTGATTATGCGGCCGAACTAGGCTTTTGGCCCGCAACAACAGACGAGGCCGAAATCGAGCAACACCGCCATCACAACAATAACGCGGACTATTGGCTGGCCCGCAGTCATAGAATCGATCACCTGCGCCGGGAGCACGAGCTTCGGAGACAGCGTCAGACCTGCGGGGTCGGCTCGGCCCGCTCCAATTGATCAGCTGGCCAGTGCCCGCATCGCTGTGGCCACGATTGGTACAACAACCTCACCTGGTGGATTCGGTCACACGGTCTAGGGTGTGCGTTCGAACGGGATCTGTACTAGCAGTGACGTCCCGCGTCCGGGCTGACTCGAGATGGTCATCTGGCCGCCGAGGGCCTCGACCCGGTCTACGAGGCCGGTGAGTCCGGATCCGTTGGCGGTGTCGGCTCCGCCGATTCCGTCGTCTCGAATCAACAGGCGCAGGTTGGCATCCTCGGCTTCCGCGTACAGATGCACCACGGATGCTCGTGCGTGTTTGGCCGCGTTGGTGAGGGCTTCAGCGACAACGTAATAGGTGGCCACTTCGACCGAGACCGGCAACCGCCGGTCGACACGTAAGTCGAGTTCGACCGGGACCGCGGAGCGGCGGGCCAGCGTCTTGAGCGCAGGGCCCAGTCCTCCCTTGGACAGGATCGCCGGGTGAATGCCGCGTGAGATCTCTTGGAGGTCTTCCGAGACACCGGTCAGACCTGTAACGAGGTGTGAAATCTGATCCTTGAATGAGTGCAGTTCAGGCGGCACCGACGCTTCCGCGGTGCGCATTTCGAGGCTCAGTGAGACCAGCCGCTGTTGAGCGCCGTCGTGCAGGTCGCGTTCGATCCGGCGCCGCGCGTCATCGGCGGCCGCGACGATCCGGACCCGAGACGCGCTGAGTTGCGCGCGGGTCTCGGTGTTGGCGATTGCGGTCGCGGCGAGGTCTGTGAAGTCCTGCACCCGCGCCTCGGTGTCGGCAGGTAGCGGCCCGGGTCGCGAGGTGCCGACGGTGGCAGCGCCCCACAGGTGGTCGCCGACGATGATGGGCGCTCCCACCGCGGAGCGCATGCCCAGCTCACGAAAGCGTGCAGCGGCCGGGCCCGAAGCGTTGTCGTGGCTATCCATCCGGGCGCCGCGCCCGGTGCGCAACACCATGGCCAGGATGTTTTCGCCTTCCAGCGAAAACCGCGTGCCGACCAGCTTCCTGGTCAACTGTTGCTGGTCGCGGGCCGCGAGCAGCGTGGCCTCGCCGTCGGGCTCAAAACGGCACAGGGCTGTGTTGGGCACGTCCAGGCACCGCGCCAACTCCGTGGCCACCTCGGAGAACACCTCGGGCGGGGCGGTCTGGCGAGCGACCAAGGTCGCCACGCGCCGCAACGCGGACTGCTGTGTGGCCAGCGCATTAGCCTCGCGGCGACGTTGGTCGGCCTCCAACGCGCGTGCGCGCGCTAGGCCCGCGACGAAGTTGGTCGACAATGCCACGGCCAGAAAGACGACGATGACAATGCCGCGCTCGAGGTTCAGCGCGAAATGTCTATCCGGCCAGTTGCAGAAGTAGGCGAGGGCGAGGGCGCTTGCCACTGATGTCGTCATCGCCACTCCCACGCCCCACACCGTCGAGACCACCACAATGCCGGGCAGATAGAGTGTCTCGAAGGCCTCGTGCGGGGCCAGTTGCTTGAGGAGCAGCACCGCAACGGTCTCGATCACAATGAATGCAGCCGCCACCGCGATTCCCAAACCAGGCGACGGGGGCGTCGGGCGCCTTAACAGCGAGTGTGCCCGCATCGCCAGCAGACCTACCCCCGGGTCGGAAGTGCGGCCCGCGAAAATGCGACCTGGCATCCTCCAGCCGGGCAACCGTAACCGCTTCTTCGACACCAGGACCAACTCAAATCGATCTTTGGCGGACTCGCACCCAGACCCATTTAGTGTAGTCGGCTAAGCAGCCCTGACCGGACCAACGTGCGAGCTAACGGCCGCGAGTCGACCGCCGATAAAAATGTGCCCGCGCCCGGGGCGCCCCTTGTAGAATTCACCAGCTTCAAGAGATGTCGTCGCCAAGCTCCGACTGGACGGCACGCCAACCCCACGCTCGTTGGGTGGCTCGGATGACGAAGCGGTGGGGGTCAACGCCGAGGGTCACCGGGAGATCCTGGGCATCGACGTGACGACGGCCGAGGACGGGGCCGGCCGGTTGACCTTCCTGCGGTCGTTGACCGCCAGAGGCCTGTCCGGGGTCCGGCTGGTCACCTCCGATGCCCACGCGGGGCTGCTGGCCGCCATCGGCGCCACCCTGCCCGGCGCGTCCTGGCAGCGGTGCCGCACTCATTACGCCACCAACTTGATGGCGGTCACCCCGAAGTCCTCCTGGCCGTGGGTGCGCACGCTACTTCATTCGGTCTACGACCAACCGGACGCTGATTCCGTTGCCGCACAATATGATCGGATCATCGACGCGCTGTCCGACAAGTTGCCCAAGGTCGCCGAACACCTCGACGCGGCCCGGGCGGACCTACTGGCGTTCACGACGTTCCCCAAACAGATCTGGCGCCAGATCTGGTCGAACAACCCTCAGGAGCGGCTCAACAAGGAGATCCGTCGCCGCACCGACGTCGTCGGCATCTTCCCCGACCGCAACGCCCTGATCCGCCTCGTCGGCGCCGTCCTGGCCGAACAACACGACGAATGGGCCGAATCCCGGCGCTACCTCGGCCTCGACGTCCTGAGCAAATCACGCATCGACCACAGCGCACCGGCAGAACAGGAGGTCACACCGGCGGCACTCACCGCCTGAACCACGAAGTCGAAGAATCACACGACCACGTCGTACACCACGTCCCTGGACTTGACCTTTCGTACCGCTCAAAAACGGCAGCTGAGTTCGGCGAGAAGCAACCACTCCACCGCAACTGATCGCTCGACTCGCGACACAGCGAGTTGCACACCTAGTCGCGCCAAAACGATAGTCCGCGTCAAGGTGGAATCCGGGGAGCAACCCGCCGCCAGGTCCGTGCGCCCTGGCGGTGCGGATGTCGTTAGACGCTGTGCCGCAAGGATCACTGGCCGATCGCGTGCCCGCGGACGTCCTACTCCTGACGGGCGGGACGTTGCGTTCGACGGAGTCACAGAATGATCGCTCAGCCATGGCCCGCGAGTCGTTAGCTTTGCGAATGTTCCCAAAAGTGTTCCCAAACGGCATGAAAACGGCCCCCGGAGTCTCCTCCGAGGGCCGTTTTGCCTAGTAGCGGGGACAGGATTCGAACCTGCGACCTCTGGGTTATGAGCCCAGCGAGCTACCGAGCTGCTCCACCCCGCGACGGGTAAACAAAAGGTTACCGAAGGCGTTGGTGGATCCCAAATCGCGTGCTCAGCGCATCACGGCGGCCGGGTCATAGCGTGTGGCGAGCGCCCGCAGCCAGTGCAGCGCGCCCTCGTTGTAGCAGCGCGAAGGCCTGCCGGGATCGGCAGATGCCGCGAAGTTCGGCATCTGCCCTCCCGTCGACCACGGGGCCATCGCGTTCACCAGATGTGCGGCGTGCCCGACGACGACCTCACCGGCCTGCGGAGCGAGTACGCCGATGACCGACAGCGAGTACGCCGCGTTGCGGTGGCAGAACGCGCTGGGGTGCCGTGGCTCACGGGCCAGCTCGCCGCCGAGGAGTCTCAGCTCGACGATCGTCTGCGGTGACTTCG
This sequence comes from Mycobacterium sp., assembly GCA_025965555.1. Classification (GTDB taxonomy): domain Bacteria; phylum Actinomycetota; class Actinomycetes; order Mycobacteriales; family Mycobacteriaceae; genus Mycobacterium. Next base: position 2,546 of record JAOPWT010000001.1, on the reverse strand, counting down.
ATCCGGGACCACACGCGGCGAGAATCACGTCGACCGCCTCGGGCGTCAGCTCGCGCAGCAGCGCGTGATCCTCGTGGGTCGGCATCGGATCCACTGGGTCGGCGTGTACCGCACCGATCGCGGCGTACGGCATCACCCCGACGGCGTCGATCAGCGACGGCGCGCATCGGCTCGAGCAGCCGCTGCGCCTCCGCGAAGTCCCCCACCGCCGTGTAGCGCACCGCGACCGTCATCCGGCCGGCCAGCGGCTCGGGGATACCCGGCAGCAGGGGCAGCTGCTGGATGCAGACGGAGGTGTTGACGCTCTCCGGAAGATCGGGGCTCCAACGCTGCCACCCGCGCAGCACGTCGGCGACCTGGGCACCGTCGAAGTAGATTGCGCCGCCGTAGAATTCGGCGATGGGCAGCAGGTCGATCTCGACAGCGGTGACGATGCCGAGCATCGACTTGCCGCCCCGCAGACCCCAGAACAGATCGGCGTGCTCGTCGGGGGTGACACGCAGCACCTGCCCGGCACCGGTCACCATTTCGAAGGCCCGCACGTGGTCGGCGGACAGCCCGAAGCTGCGCACCAAGGGGCCGATACCACCCCCACTGAGGTAGCCGACGACACCGACGCCGGGCGCCGACCCGCACAGCGGCGCCAAGCCGTGTGGCGCGGCCGCGTCGAGCACCGTCTGCCACTTGACGCCGGCACCGACGCGCGCGGCACGGGCCACGGGGTCCACGACGCATCCTGTCAGCCCAGCGGTGAGCACCAGGACGGTGTCGGCGCCGATCGGCACGGCACCGTGACCGGTGGCCTGTACCGCCACCCGCAGTCCCCTGTCATTAGCGAAGCGCATGACTTCGGCGACGTCGCTCGCGGTGGACGCCAGGACGACGGCAGCCGGTTGGACGGGCACCGCCACGTTCCACGGCATGGCCCTCTCATAGACGCGCTCTCCAGGCAGCGCGACGGGCGCGCTGACGTGATTGCGCAGCGCGACCCATGTCGTCGTCGACCTCGGTCATGGCGTGGGGACTCATCGGGGTTCCTTTCAGCAGGGTGATCTAGTTGGCTGAAGGATGGCGTGCGCCACTTGGACGTTTCTTGGTGTCGTGGATCCAAGAATTGCTCAGCCCTGCTCAGGCGAGCTTGAGAGCGGCGGCTTCGACCCCGCGCATGCCGAGGCGACCAGCTTGGACGGCGACGTCGACCGCCACCGCGCGACGCTGCTCGTCGGACTCGGCCAGTTCGGCCGCGAGCAGGTCGCAACACCAGCGTCGGGGCCGCCGCGGTGCGGGCCCCGATCGCACGTGCCCTCGCGAGGTCGGCGTGCGCCCGATCGTGATCTCCGACGAGTACGCGAAGTCTTGCCGTCGCCAGCGCCACCGGGCCGACGACGCCGACCTGCCCGATCACCGCGATTCGGTCGCCGAACGGTTCGAGTTCCTCGAGGAGCGGCCCCGCGAACCGGGCCAACTCACCGTCAGCGGCCAGGTGGGCGAGAAGCGCCAGATGGCCCAGCGTCGTCCACACGTGGGGCCGGTCGCGAGCGGCCAGCCAGTCCGTCAGGATCGCCTCCGCGGCAGGCGCGACCTCCGGGCCGTCCGACACGGTCAACAACGCGGTCTTGACCAGGTCCACCATGTCCTGCCCGCCGGTTTCCGGCGTCGCCGCCATCATGCGCCATTGCGGATCGATCGGACCGCCCGTCTCCCGCAGCAGTGACACCGACGCCATCAATCCACTACCGGCGCCATAGAGTTCGGTCTGCTCGTGGACGTGCTCGGCGATGCGATGATGCCGCTCCGCTTCCGCGAAGTCTCCGTGCCACACCGCGAGTACCGCCTCCATCCACCGCAACTGGGCGCGCAGCACCGGCAACTGGAGCGCTTCACTGCCCTCGATGCCCACCGCCAACCGGCGTGCCGCCGCGTCGACGTCGCCGAGGTTCATCGCCGACATCGTGCACACCGAGTTTGAGATCACGCGATCCTCGCGGAACCTACTGTGGCGCAGCGAGTTCAGCCGTTCTGACCATGACAATGTGAGCTCGCTGGCGGTGGCCACCCCGGAATAGGTGATCAACCGTCCCATGAGCACATCGGCGAGGACTTCGGGATCGCCGGTGGACTCCGCCAACTGCTCGGCCCGGTCGAGATGACCCGCCGGAACCTTCGGGTCCGAGTTGTAGCAATGCCCCACCGCAAGGGCGGCCAGCACCCGCGCCCCCGCGCCTGCGTCCCGGGCGGCGACGTCCGCTGACCGCTCCAGCAGGACAAGCAGATCCCCCGGGTCCTGTCCGGGCGCAAGCCACGGCCAGGCACTGGCTCTCAGCAGCGCGCTGGCCACCCGGCCCGCGGTCGCCGTCCGCCCAGCCCGCAGGGCCTCGGCCAGATAGCGCTCGACGGTCTCGAGAACCACTCGCCCCCGGCCCGCCCGGGAATGCGCCTCGAGCATCGCGACGGTCAAGGCATCGCGCTCACCGTCGTCGCGCGCCGAGGCGGGCAGCCGGTCGTAGGCGTCCAGCGCGGCCTGCCACCACGTCGCCGCGATGTCC
>JAOPWT010000621.1 GCA_025965555.1 Mycobacterium sp. | reverse complement strand
CGACGGTCATGCCGAACATGGGCAGGTTAGCCGTCGAAGAGCCATTCAGCACCGATTTTGCCGCGCGCAGATGACCGCGCGTCGAGCAAACCGGGTTGGATGGGCCGTATACGGTCCAGGCATGGATTCGGTGACGGTGATCACGGGCGGCGCAGGTGGGATGGGTGTGGCCACCGCCAAGATCGTCGGTCGCGAACGCGTCGTCGTCTTGTGCGACGTTAGGCAGGACCGGCTCGACGCCGCCGCCGCCACGCTGAAGGGTCTCGGCGTGACTGCCACGATCGTCAACGCCGACGTCACCGACCGGCAGGCGGTCACCCGGCTGCTCGAGACCGCGTCCGGTCTTGGGACGGTCGCCTCGGTGATCCATACCGCGGGCGTCAGCCCCAGCATGGGCGACGCCGAATACGTCATGCGGACCAACGCGGTCGGCACGCTCAACGTCAACGAGGCCTTCTACGAGACCGCCGGCGAGGGGGCCGCGATCGTGAACGTGGCGTCGATGGCGGCCCACATGCTGCCCGAAGATCTGGTCCCCACGGCGCACTTCCCGCTGGCACTGCAAGACGAGAGCCGTTTCATGACGGAGATGACGTCGGCGTGCGGCATCGCGCCCGAGGAAGCGCGATCCGGTTTGGCGTACGCGGTGAGCAAGAGTTTCGTCAAGTGGTACAGCACGTCGCAGGCCGAGAGGTTCAACGGCCGGGGACTGCGCGTCGTCTCGGTCTCCCCGGGGTCCGTCGACACCGAGATGGGCAGGCTGGAGGAGAAAGCCGGTGCGGGCGCGATGGTCGCCGACTTCGCCGTCCCGCGGTGGGGAAAGCCGGAAGAGATGGCAGACCTGCTGGCTTTCTGTGCCGGCGACAAGGCAGGCTATCTCACCGGCACCGACATCTTGAACGACGGCGGAGTGATCGCCTCGATGAAGGAGCGGGCCAGAAGGTCTGCCGAAAGCGGTTGAGACTGAAGGACTGTCGCCGAGTTGACCACGCACACAGGAAACGTTCAGTTATCGTGCCTGAATGAGTGAAACGGCCAAGCCGTCCAGTCAATCCGGGCCTACGCTCGCCCCCACCAGCACCCGGCGAGCGGTGCTCAACACCATGAAGGGCTCGGCGGGAAATCTCGTCGAGTGGTACGACGTCTACGTCTACACGGTGTTCGCCACCTACTTCGAGGCGCAGTTCTTCGACAAGGCCGACACGAACTCGACGTTGTACATCTACGCGATCTTCGCGGTCACGTTCGTCATGCGGCCGGTGGGGTCCTGGTTCTTCGGCCGGTACGCCGACCGGCGCGGCCGCAAGTCCGCCCTGATGCTCAGCATCACCGTCATGTCGGCCTGTTCGTTCGTGGTGGCAGTCATGCCCACCCGCGAGGTCATCGGTTACTGGGCGGCGGTGATCCTGGTGCTCGCCCGGCTCGTCCAGGGATTCGCCACCGGCGGCGAGTACGGCACGTCGGCGACGTACATGTCCGAAGCGGCGACCGCGAACCGGCGTGGTTTCCTGTCGTCGTTCCAGTACGTGACCCTCATCGGCGGCCACGTGCTGGCGCAGTTCACCCTGCTCATTTTGCTGAGCTTCCTGGACGTCGAGACCGTCACCGCTTGGGGATGGCGGGTCGGCTTCTTCATCGGTGGCGTGGCCGCCCTCGTGGTGCTGTGGATGCGGCGTTCGATGGACGAGTCACTCAGCGAGTCCTATCTGGAGGCCATCCGCGAGGGCAAGGACCGCGCCGCGGGATCACTGAAGGCACTGTTCACCACGCACTGGCGTCCTCTGCTGCTGGTCTTCCTCATCACGGCCGGCGGCACGATCGCGTTCTACACCTACACGATCAACGCGCCCGCAATCGTCAAGTCCTCCTTCGGGTCCGACCGGGCGCTGACCGCGACGTGGATCAATCTGGCGGGCCTGATCTTCCTGATGCTGATACAACCGCTGGGTGGCCTCCTCAGCGACCGCGTCGGCCGCAAGCCGCTGCTGGTGTTCTTCGGCATCGGCGGCGTCCTCTACACCTACGTGTTGCTCACCTATCTCCCGCAGGCCAGTTCGCCGCTGTCCGCGTTCGCGCTGACGGCCGTCGGATACCTCATCCTCACGGGCTACACCTCGGTAAACGCGATCGTGAAGGCCGAGCTGTTCCCGGCCGAGATACGGGCCCTTGGGGTGGGGCTGGGCTACGCGCTCGCGAACTCCGCCTTCGGTGGCACGGCGCCGCTACTCTTCCAAGCGGCCAAGTCCTCCGATCGCATCGGCTCGTTCATCCTGTACGTCACGGTGGTGATCGGCGTCAGCCTGCTGGTGTACGTCTTCGCGCTGAAGAACAAGGGCATCACGGCGCTCGATCGCGAACAGGGTAGCGCGTGGGCGGTGCCTGCCGCCCGCTGACGCCGACGTCTGAGCCGCCGGACGCCTGCGCGAGCAGCGTCGCACACACGGTCGGCTGTGAAAGTGCTTGGTACCAAACCGCTTGAGCGATTGCCTGGTGGTTGCGGATAGTCGTTCCCATCTCGACCACCGGAGATGCCAGGCGGGCTGTGTTCACGTAGCGTGGGGCGTGGCGTCGGCCGTGCGTCACGAATCCACGGTCCGTCCTGATTCGACACACCGCCGTCGACCCTGCGCGCCAACGTCTTTGGTCGTTCTGCGCTGTGTGACCGAAATCGGGCGATGACGAATGACATTCCCCACTCGAAGGATTGCAGCTTGGTTGGCAACCCCGGACACGGCAACGGAGAACCCACAGATCGAGGCGTAAGTCGTAGAACCGCACTCAAGTTTCCGCTGGTTCTCGCGGGAGGCACCGCGCTCAGCCCAACTCCACGCGCCTTCGCAGCGGGCAAGGGCCGATGGTCGCCCGACCGAGCGAACAGTTGGTATCGGGCGCAGCGGCGACTCGTCGGCGCCAACTACATCCCGTCGAACGCAGTCAATCAACTCGAGATGTTTCAGCCGGACACCTACAGTCCCGTGCGCATCGACGCCGAGTTGGGCATGGCCCGGCGCCTCGGGTTCAACACCATCCGGGTGTTCCTGCACGACCTGCTGTGGACCCAGGACCGGCACGGCTTCCTACGACGCCTGATGCAGTTCGTCACCATTGCGGCCAGCCACGCCATCAAGCCGCTGTTCGTCTTCTTCGATTCCTGTTGGGATCCGCACCCCAAGCTCGGCCCACAGCGCGCGCCGGTGCCCGGTGTGCACAACTCCGGGTGGGTGCAGAGTCCCGGCGCCGACCGCCTCGGGGACCCGGGCTACGGCAGAGTCCTCAACGATTACGTCACCGCAGTGATGACCCAGTTCCGCAAGGATTCCCGCGTCCTGGGATGGGATCTGTGGAACGAGCCGGACAACCCAGCCAGCGTCTACCGAAAGGTGGAGCGGACGGACAAGGACGACCTGGTGGCCGCACTGCTGCCGCAGGTCTTCCAGTGGGCGCGCGCCGTCGATCCCGTTCAACCGTTGACCAGTGGCGTCTGGCAGGGCCCCTGGGCGGACCCGCGACAGCGCAGCCCGATCGCGAGCATCCAACTCGACAACTCCGACGTGATCACCTTCCACTCGTATGCCAAGCCGGCTGACTTCGAGGGCCGGATCGCCGAACTGGCCCCGCTGCAGCGACCCATCCTCTGCACGGAGTACCTGGCGCGTTCGCTGGGCAGCACCGTCGAAGGAATCTTGCCGATTGCCAAGCAGCACGACGTTGGGGCGTTCAACTGGGGTCTGGTGGCAGGCAAGACCCAGACGTATCTGCCGTGGGATTCGTGGGATCACCCGGAACCCGCTCCTCCCACCGCGTGGTTCAGCGATCTTCTGCAACCCGACGGGCGGCCATATCAGGACAGCGAGATCAGTGCGATACGACGACTGACACCTCTGATCCGCGCCAAGTAGACGTGGCAAGGAACGCTGCTCGCAGGCCCCGTAGGTTACGTGCCGGCTAGTTCGCGTTCCTGGCACTGGGGAACGATCAGCACGGGTGTGGCGCAATGAGCGACGACCGCCGCCGCGACACTGCCCTGCAGGTGCCCCAGCAGCCCGTTGCGCCGGTGCGGCCCGAGCACGATCAGGCTCGCCTCGTGTTGCGCCGCGGCCGCGACAATGCCCTTCCAGGTCGGCGCGGCCTCGACCGCCACGCTTCGCGCCGTGAACCCTGCCTCGCGCGCCAGCGATGCCCCATGTGCGGCGGTCATCTCGGCGGCGCGCCGAACCTCGGTGGCTCGGTCGGCATCGAAGTGTCTCTTGTCGGTGGGGGTGAATCCGACGTCGACGGGCTGCCACACGCAGACGACGAGGGCGTCTCGCTGCGGGGCCAGCTGGGCCGCGGCCTGCGCGATCGCGAACGCCGCGAGATCGGAGCCGTCGTAGGCGAAGAGCACCACACCCGTCGGTTCCTCCGCGTCGGGCGCACTCGACGTCGTCACCGGGGCGGGCACGGGTACGGCAGTGGCGGGCGGGGGTAGGCCCGAGCGGATGCGGGCCAACAGTGGCGGCGAGTACCAGGCCGGGTCGTCGCCATCGAGGAACTCGTCCAGGTCCGGTGTCTGCGGCCGGGCTCCGCTCAACGCATAGACGGCGACCCCGAACACCGCGCCGCCGACCGCGAGACCGAAGCCGATCCACAGCGCGTCATCGGTACCGGAGTCGAGGTCCGTCGACACCGTTGCGGCGAAGTGCGCCAGGATCGGCGCGACCATGAACGCAGCCACCGCTCGGAAGAGTTCGATGATCGCGAAGACGCGCTGGAGACTGTTGGACTGCAGCGAGAAGCCCGCCACGAAGAGCGCCGGTGCGACCGTGGCGCCCAAGGCGAGTCCCGTCAGTGCCGAGGCGACCAGGACGAGAGGCTGGTTGGCGGGCAGGGCGATCCGGAACACCAAGATCCCGGCCGCGAGGAGCACCATCCCGACGAGCGGCAGGTAATGCATCGCACGTCTGGTGATCACGATCCCGAACACGACCGCCATCACGATGGCGCCACCCAGTTCGGGCAGATACATCAGCCCGACCTGGACGGGGCTGTACGTCTGCAACAACACGTTGGCGGTCAGGGCGGTCGCCGCCACCGAAGCAGCCGCGGCGAACAGCGCGACGCCGACACCGGCCACCGGGATCGAGCTGGTGAGCATCGTGCGGACCGTCAGCAGCGGACGACGCGCCCGGAACTGGTAGACGACGAGCGCGACGATCAGGGCCAGGCCACCGAACATCGGCACGGTCACCGCCGCATCCCCGAATCCGTGGCTGGTCAATTGCGAGGCTCCGACGAACGCGGCGGCGCAGCCGACCGCGGCGAGTCCGATGGCCGGGAGGTCGCGCGGGGCGTCGCGATCGGCGGGTGGGGCGTCTTCGAACGTCAACGCGGACATCACCAGAGCCAGCAGTGCGATCGCCGCGATGATCCAGAACAGGGGTCGCCACGCGTGGGCCTCGGCTTGCACCCCTCCGACGAATGGGCCGAGCGCGACGGCGCCGAACACGCACATGTTCATGATCACGGCCGTATTCCGGAGCTTGTTCTTCGGAAAGCCGATCGTCAGCGGCGGCGCCGCGGCGATCAACAGCATGCTGGTGGCCAGCCCCTGCAGGACGTGGCCGCCGACGAACATGCCTGCGTTCTGCGCGGAGGCGGCGAGCACCGATCCCACCGTCAACACCACCGCGTACAGCAGCAACATTCTTCGTTGCGGCAGGTGCTGTGCGAACTGGACGGCGAGCACCGTGCCGACGGCATACGCGGCGTTGCCAAGGCCCGAGCTCAGGCTCATCACCTGGGTGCTCATGTGCAGCTGTTCGGTGATGATCGGCACCAGCGGGTCGAGCGCCGCCGACAACGCCAGGTACGGGATCAACGCGAGTGTGACCATCGCCGCCACCGCGGGGTATCGGCCGGCGAGGGGGCCTTGGCGCATCAGCGTTGCCCGTCGACGTCGGACGGAATCGGGGCGGGCACGTGGCCTCCAACTTCGTGGGAGCGGGCTTTGTTCCCGCACGGACGGTCTTCTCGCGACTGGCTTTCGCGCCCGAAGCACCATCGATTCCGGCCCAACCTATAGTGACCCTATCTAACGTTCGGGGCCGCGGCCCTTTGCGGGTGACGTAGTCCAGCAACGATGCCCGCCAGTGGCGGGCCTCATGCGCGAACCGCTCAGGTTTCTGACGGCGAACTGTCAGAAAGACAAAACGTCTGCGGTGCAAGACAATCCGAGGCAACTGTGTCCCATGAGCACCGGCCTGGCGTGCCCAAATTTTTCGCCGCGGTCCGCTGGGGGAATAGCTTCGTGTGGGTAGGGTTCCCAACCCGTTACGTCACAGAGGAGGACTGTTCATGAAATTCGGAATCTCCACGTTCGTCACCGACGACGGCATCGACCCGGTGTCCCTGGCGCGTGCCATCGAGGAGCGGGGCTTCGAGTCGCTGGCCATCGCCGAGCACACGCACATCCCGGCGAGCCGGGAGTCGGCGTATCCGGAGGGTAGTGACCTGCCGGACTTCTACTACCGCACGTTGGATCCGTTCGTCACGCTCGCCGCAGCGGCGGCGGTGACGTCCAAGATCGAGCTGATCACCGGTATCGCGCTGTTGATCCAGCGAGATCCGATCATCACCGCGAAGGAGGCAGCGAGCATCGACCTGATCTCCGGCGGCCGGTTCGTGTTCGGCGTGGGCGCAGGCTGGAACATCGAGGAGCTGCGCGACCACGGCACGGATCCGAAAACGCGTGGCGCACTGCTCGATGAACGCATCGAGGCCATCAAGGCGCTGTGGACGACCGATCCCGCCGAGTATCACGGCAAGTACGTCGACTTCGATCCGGCGTACAGCCGCCCCAAGCCGGTACGGAAGCCACATCCGCCGATCTACATCGGCGGCGATTCCGATGCCACCGTCAAGCGCGTGATTCGCCACGATGCGGGCTGGATCGCCAATCCGCTGCCCGTGGAGAGGTTGAGCAAGCGCATCGGGCAGATGCGCGACGGCCTGGGTCATGACGTGCCGTTGACGACGTTCGGCACACCGCCGGACACCGACTACTGGCGCGGCCTCGACGAGCTTGGCTTCGCTCAGGTCAACCTCCTTCTGCCCACGCGACCGCGCGACGAATCGCAGCAACTCCTGGACGAGTACGCCGCGCTGGTGGCCAAGTACCGCGGGCAGAGTTAGCTGAGCCTTGGCCAGACGGGCGACGAGATTTCTGCCTACCCTCGGTGAGAGGACACGCGGGCGCAACGGAGAGCCTGCTGCGGTCACCGCGAGTCCGGTTGGAGAGGCCATGAGTGGCAACCGGATAGTCGTGTACAAGGGCCCAGGCAAAGTGGCAGTCGAAACGGTCGACTACCCAAAACTCGAGGTTCCTGCCGAAGTGGCCAGCGCGATGGGAATGAGCCGCAAAGCCGACCACGGCGTCATCCTCAAGTGCGTGTCGACCAATATCTGCGGCTCTGACCAACACATGGTGCGCGGCCGCACCACCGCACCGGTCGGGCAGACGCTGGGACACGAGATCACCGGCGAAGTAGTCGAAAAGGGTTCCGACGTCCAGTTCCTGGAGATCGGCGACCTCTGTACGGTCCCGTTCAACATCGCCTGTGGTCGGTGCCGCAACTGCCGCGAGGGGCAGACCGGAGTCTGTCTGAACGTCAACCCGGGGCGCGCCGGATCGGCCTACGGCTACGTCGACATGGGCGGCTGGTTGGGCGGTCAGGCCGATTACGTCATGGTGCCGTTCGCCGACTTCAACCTGTTGAAGTTCCCCGACCGTGACGCGGCGCTGGCCAAGATTCGCGACCTCACCATGTTGTCGGACATCTTCCCGACGGGGTACCACGGCGCGAAGACCGCGGGTGTCACCACTGGCTCAACGGTCTACGTCGCCGGAGCCGGACCGGTGGGACTGGCCGCGGCGTACTCGGCCCAACTGCTCGGCGCGGCCGTGGTGATCGTCGGCGATCTCAACGCAGAACGGCTCAAGCAGGCGGAGTCGTTCGGCTGCGAGACCGTCGACATCGGCGCCGACGCCTCCCTCGAAGACCAGATCGCCAATATCCTCAACACCAATGAAGTCGATTGCGCCGTCGACGCCGTCGGGTTCGAGGCCAGCGGCCACGGCCACGGGGCGGGTGAGCAGCCCGCCGCCGTCCTCAACTCGATCATGAGCCTGACCCGTGCCGGCGGCGCGTTGGGGATACCCGGCCTGTACGTCACCGGCGATCCCGGCGCCGCAGACGACGACGCCAAGGACGGCACGCTGAAGGTCCGCCTTGGCCTGGGCTGGGCCAAGAGCCACAGCTTCGCCACCGGCCAGTGCCCGGTGCTGAAGTACAACCGCGGGCTGATGATGAGCATCCTGCACGACAAGGCGCACATCGCCGACGCAGTCAACGCCACGGTCATCACACTCGATGACGCGCCGCGCGGGTACGCCGAGTTCGACTCCGGGGTGGCAGAGAAGTTCGTCCTCGATCCGCACGGCATGATCCCCGCGGCCTGATCGGTTGGAGGCGCCGGGTCGCCCGGACTTATGGTCGAGCGGTGACGATCACCTACGACGAGGAGCTGCGCGAGCAGATCCAGGCACACCTGGCAAGCCATGACCGTCGCGAGGTGACCGACCCGTCGAAGCGACACGCAGCCGTGGCGGTCGTCCTCGTCGACTCGGAGCTTGGCGAGGACAGGGTGGACCCGGCGCCCGTGGACGACTGGGTCGATGGCAGGCCGATGCCGGAGGACCTCGACGGCCGCATGGTCGACGTGTCCGGTGGTGCGGCTTTTCTTCTGTGCCGCAGGGCATCTCGACTGAGGGCCCATGCCGCGCAGTGGGCACTGCCCGGTGGTCGCGTAGATGAGGGCGAGACCGTCGTCGACGCCGCGTTGCGGGAGCTGGACGAAGAGGTCGGCATCCGGTTGCCGAAGGAGTCGGTACTCGGACTACTCGACGACTACCCCACGCGGTCGGGTTACGTCATCACCCCGGTGGTGGTCTGGGGCGGCGGTCGGCTCCATCCACGGCCGGCGCCCGACGAGGTGGTGGCCGCCTATCGAGTGGGCCTGCATCAACTGCAGCGCGAGGACTCGCCGCGGTTCATCGCCATCCCGGAGAGCCCGCGTCCCGTCGTTCAGATCCCGTTGGGCAACGACCTCATTCATGCGCCGACGGGCGCCGTGCTGCTGCAACTGCGGTGGCTGTGCCTGGAAGGTCGCCATGACCCCGTCGACCAGTTGGAACAGCCGGTGTTCGCATGGAGGTAGGTCGCCGCTAGTGCGGGTGCGCGCGCAGGATTTGGTGGAGCCTGGCGGCGCTGCGGGTCAGATGGTCGCGTTCGGCCAGGTTCTGGGCGACGGCGGCCGCCTGGACGTAGAGCTTCGCGGCCGTGACCAGGTCGCCATCCTGTTCGTGCAGGAACGCGGCGGCCGCGAGGTAGCGCGGCACCTCCTTGTCGACCTCGGCGAGTGCGAGGAGGCCGGCTCGGGCGCCGTCCGCCTGTCCGATGGCGACGGCCCGGTTGAGCGCGACCACCGGGCTGTCGGTGAGCGCCAGCAGTTCGTCGTACCACTCGACGATCTGCACCCAGTCGGTTTCCTCGACAGTGCGGGCGTCGGCGTGCAGGGCGGCTATCGCTGCCTGCGCCTGGTACGGGCCGAGTGCGTCGCGGTCGAGTGCGGCCTGAAGTAGTTCGACACCTTCGACGATCAGCTCGCTGCGCCACCGGGTGCGGTCCTGCTCCGCGAGCGGGACCAGGCTGCCGTCGGCCCTGGTGCGGGCATCGCGCCGGGCGTGGTGCAGCAGCATCAGTGCCAGCAGTCCGCCGACTTCGGCGTCATCGGTGACGGCCGCCAGCTGCCTGGTGAGCCGGATGGCCTCGGCGGCGAGGTCGACGTCACCCGAGTACCCCTCGTTGAACACCAGGTACAGCGTCACGAGCACGGTTTCCAGGTCACCGGGCCGGTCGAAGCGGACGTCGGAGACGGTCCGTTTCGCTCGGCTGATCCGCATGCCCATGGTGGGTTCGGGAACGAGGTAGGCAGCGGCGATCTGCCGGGTGGTGAGACCACCCACCGCCCGCAGGGTGAGGGCGACCGCCGACGCCGATGTCAGCGACGGATGGGCACACAGGAAGTACAGCGCCAGCGTGTCGTCGGCGGTCTCGGTGGGGCCCGGCGGGGGCTCTGCGAGCAGGCGTTCCTCTCGGCTGCGCCGGGCGGTGTCGGAGCGGGCGAGGTCGAGGAACTTCCGCCACGCCACGGTGACGAGCCAGCCCTTCGGATCGTTGGGCGGCTCCGTTGGCCAGCTGCGGATGGCCGTGACCAGAGCCTCCTGAACCGCGTCCTCGGCCGTCGCGAAGTCGGCACCACGACGGACGAGGACGCCGAGCACGGCCGGAGCGAGCTCCCGCAGCGTGCTGTCGCTCAGTTCGTCCTTCACTCGATGACCGTGGGCGGCGTCGAGAGGAACGGTCTGATCTCCAGCCACTCGTAGATCGGCTGGCCACCTTGGCCCGGGGCGGCAGACAGTTCACCCGCGAGGTCGAGGGCCCGTTGGTAGCCGTCGACGTCGATCACCATCCAGCCGGCGATGAGGTCCTTGGTCTCCGCGAACGGGCCGTCGGTGACCGGGGGACGTCCTGGACCGTCGTAGCGGACGAAGGTGCCCTCAATCGACAGCGCCTGCTCGTCGACGAACTCGCCGGACTCCTCGAGTCTCGCGGCGAAGTCGCTCATGTACTTGATGTGTGCGTCGATCTCCTCCGGCGTCCACTGGTCCATCGGGACCCCGGGAGCCGACCAGTCCGCGCCTGGCACGGCGAGGTCCTCGGGTCCACTGCTGCGTCGGTAATGCTTGAGCAACAGGTACTTGGCCATGGTGTTCTCCCTCGGTGCGGTGCGACCCATTCTGGCTGCACTCACCTCTGAGACGGAGCCGCGGGGAAGTTCTCGACATCCTGCGCAGAGATCTTCGTGGCGGCCCGGTGATCGCCGCACGGTTGAAT
>JAOPWT010000599.1 GCA_025965555.1 Mycobacterium sp. | reverse complement strand
GCCAACTCAGTCTCCGACGGCGTGGGCGCCCCGAAGCTCAGCCCGTCGGCGGCGGCCCGGACAACGGCGTCGACGACGGCGGGGTGCGCGTGGCCCAGGATCATCGGCCCCCAGGAGCACACCAGGTCGACGTAGCGGTTGTCGTCGGCGTCGGTGAGCCAGCAGCCCGAGGCCTTGGTGATGAACCGTGGCGTCCCGCCCACCGAGTTAAAGGCACGGACCGGCGAGTTGACCCCGCCGGGAATGACGGTGGATGCCTCGGCGAAGAGCCGTGCCGAGGTGGCCACCTTTGGGTCAGCACGCATGGCCACCAGTGTCCCAGTCGCTCCCTCGGCGTCAACTACAGGGTGTAGTGGGCACGCGGGCCGACGCGCACGCGGATCGGCCCCTTGGCGACAGTCGTGTAGGGCACCTCGACGGGAAAGTCCTCGTCGAGGGACTGGATCTGGACCGACGAGATGATCGTCGCGAGCGCCAGCGTCGTTTCCAGGAGCGCGAAGTGCTCACCGATACACGAGCGGGGCCCGCCCGAGAACGGGACGAACTGCCAACGCCCGCGCTTCGCGACGGCTTCCTGGCTGAACCGGTCCGGGTCGAACACCATCGGGTCGTCCCACAGCGCGGGATCACGGTGCACGGCCTGAATCCCCACGGCGACGATGCTGCCCGCCTGCACCCGGTAGCCGCCGACCTCGAAGTCACGCAATGCCAACCGGCCGACCCCCGCCGCGGGCGGGCACAGCCGCAGCGACTCGTTCAACACCTGGCGGGTGTAGCCGAGCCGGGGCACGTCCGCGGGCGTCAGCTCCCGCGCGCCGATCTGGGCAACCTCAGCCGCGACCCGGTCCTGCATCTCCGGATGGTGGCCAAGCGCCCACAGCGAGTGCGTCAGCGCCGTCGCGGTCGTGTCGTGGCCTGCGAGCATGAAGATCAGCAGGTCGTTGCAGATGTCGTGGTCCGACAGCGCCTCTCCGGTCACCGGGTCGGTCGCCGCGATCAGCGCCTGCACCAGGGGCGCATCACGGGTCGGATCCGCACGGCAGGCCTGCAGGATCTCGGCGGCGACCGCGAGCATCGCCGCGACCGCGGCCCTGGCGCGACGGCGGCCAGGAGTCGGCAACCAACGCGGTGCCCGCACCGGTCGCAGCGCGCGATCGGCGGCATACCCGGAGGCCACGTGCATGGATTCCGCGATCGCGTCACCGCGTTCGTTGAGGTCGAGCCCGAGAATCGACTGCCCGAGCGACTGCATGGTCAGGCGGCGGCAGGCCAGGTCGAGATCGACCTCGAGACCTTCGCCGAAGCGATCGTCGACGCGCCAGTCGTCGACCACGGTCTGCGCCGCACGGGACATGTGCCCGCCGAACCGACGGACGTTGTGATTGGTGAACACCGGCTGGAGGGCTCGCTTGCGCGGCACCCAGCTCTCGTTGGGCAGCACGAACAGGCTGTCGCCCGCCAAGTGGCGTACCTCGTCGTGCACGATGCACCGCTCGCCGAACACGTGGTTGCGGGCGAGGAGGTCACCGATCCCACTCGGCGAAGTGACCAGGACCAGTGGCGGAACCAGCCACTTCGGGCCCAATTCGATCCGGGTGACCGGGCCACCGGCCGCGGTGAGGACCTCGCCCCCGGTGTTGAAGACCCGCACCGCCTTGAGCAGCTGCCAATAGGACATGGGGTTCTTCGGCACCAGCGGGAGTGCGCGGGTGTCTGGCGTCACAACCATGGCGTCTCCCGACGTCACCCGGCCGGCGTCAGAGCGAAGACCGGATGGTCGACGTCCTCTGGCAACTGTTTCCAGTAGCCCTCGACGACCTTGCCTGCCAGCGGGCGGTACGCGGCGATGATCGGCGCCCGCTGCTCCACCGGAACCTCGGTGGCGACGAAGCCGATGTCGCCGAGCTTCACGTTCGGGTCGGCGCGGACGTTGCGCACCCATTCCGACTCACCGCGCGTCGACACCAGGTACCTGACGCCTTCGACCTCGGGGACGACGACCGGGATCTGCTGCGGCTGCTTGCTGGCGCGCCTCGTCACGGTCAGCGTCGCACTGCCGCCGATCCCGAACGCCATCGCGGCTTTGTTGAAGACCTTGGCGGTGAACCACGGGGGCTTGAGATAGGCCATGGGACGAGTCTGCCCTGAATGCGCTCATTGGCAAAGGACTCAGCTAACGGACCCCAGTTCGGCCTTCCAGGTGAGTGGCTCGCCCACACCACGGGTCATGCTGGCGCCCGCCATCACCCTCAGCCGATAAGGATGCAGCCGCAGCACGGCGAACTGCTCCGACGTCGGGCCGTCACTCCACACTTGAACGATGGACGGGTCGTACCCGACGGGTTCTGGACCGTTCGCGAACTTGTCCCACACCATGCGACGCGTCTCGTCGTCGGTGTACCACTGCACAGCACACTCCGCGCTGCAGGTGTCCTGACTCGGGTTCCAGTAGCTGACCGCGACCTCGGGATGCGCCTCGATGTGAGCCCGTTTCACCGGCGTCGGCATGGTGGCGATCCAGCCGATCAGGTCGGTGCCGTCCCATTCCCAGATCGGGTGCAGGATGCGGGTGCGTGGCCGGCCGTCGCGGTCGACGGTGGCGACCGACGCCGCCACGATCGAGTGGGCCATATCGCGGAATGCCGGTGCGATCTCGGCGAGCGTCGTCACGCACCTAGCATAAGGATGGTCTAGTCCTCGTCGGTGTCCCTGTCGGTCATGTCCTTCTCACGGACGCCCATCACGTCCTCGTGCTTGACGCCGCCGCCTTCCTTGACCTCGCCGAACTTGGGCGAACCGTCTTCCTCGACCCACTCGGAGACGGCTTGTCCGGTCACCGTGTTGCTGGTACCCGGCAGCGAGACGGTGGGGCGATCATCGTCGTACGCCTTGGCCATCTCCCTGGCCTTTTCCTTGTGTTCCTCGGTGACCTCGGGCTTTTCGGTGATCTGCTCTTTTGCCATGCTCGGGGGATGCCCAAAAGTGTGACGTACGAAACAGTGTCAGCTAGACCGGCACTGCGCGCAGCGCAGCGGGCAGGCTGGGGACGAAGTGACGCGTCGCGAAGGCCCGCAGCTCGTCGGGGGTATTCAGTGGCTCGGCGCTGGGCAGTAACAGCACCACCGCGGCGTAGCGCAGAATCGTGTCGGCGAGGTCGTTGACGGTCGCGGCGCCGATCCGGTCGGCGAAACCGGCCGGAAAGAGCACCCGCAGTGCCTCGGCCATCCGCTCGATCGCGGCGCCGTAGTGATGGCGGGCCAACTCGAGCACCAGCGCGGGCTCCTCGGTCATCATCTGGTTGAGCACCCGGTGCCTGCGGAACATCAGGATCGACTGGGTGAACGCCTCGACGTAGTAGTTCGCCGGTTTGTCGGCGTGCTTCAATTCCGCGGCGATGTCGGCGAACAGCACGACGTTCTCACGCTCGATGACCGCGGCCACCAACTCGTCACGGTTGGCGAACCGGCGGTAGATGGTCGTGCGACTGACGCCGGCACGGCGGGCGACGTCGTCAAGGGCGACCCGCTGGAAGCCGTGCCGCTCGAACTCGACGAGCGCCGCGTCGAGGATCGCTGCCGTCGAGTCAGCCGCGGGCATAGCCGTCCTGCGCAAACTTGTTGTAGCGCAACCGCATCGGTAGCCGATCCCACGCCCAGTTCACCGGTCGCGACCGCCACGCTGCCGCGAACGTCTGGTAGGCCCGTTCGCGACCGTCGCCCCACGGCAGGCCAAGCAGATCGCGGGCCCGCGGCGGCATGCCACCGGTGGTGATGAAGGCGGCGACGGGGTTGAACAGGGGCGACACCAACCTCCAGGCCAGCGGCGACACGCCCTTGGGACGCGGGAAGCCCTTGGTGACGTAGCCGACGCCGTAGCGCGCCGTGGGGTGGGCAACGACGATCTCGTCCATCATCCGATCCCAATACCGTTGGAAGCCGGCGTAATCGGCGGGCATCGGCCGGTCACTGACCCCGTAGCGGCGGTACCACGTCTTGGATTCGGCGTAGATCCGTTCCTTCTCCTGGTCGGTCAGCCGCTTGACGAAGGTGTCCGCGAAGTAGAGCACCTGCTCGACGAACGTGGCGTGCGCCCAGAAGTACGTGTCGGGATCGAGGGCGTGGTACCTGTCGACCACGCCGTCCTTCGAGGGCATGTCGCCCTTGATCTCCTTGTGGAAGTCGCGCACGCGGGTGCCGGGGTTGTCGTCGTCCGCGCCGTACACGGTCATGAAGATCGGCGGCAACGACCGCTTGACCCGCGCCGCGGTGTCGGAGAAGAACACGGAATGGTCGAGTACGCCCTGCCCGAGCTCGGCGAGCATGTTCTGCAGCACGGCCGGCCGCGGTCCGATCAGGTACATCCGGTTGTCGCCGAAGTACTTCCAGACCAGCGAGTCCGGACCGAGCGGGAGTGCGTCCGTGCGCTGTGGCTTCTCGGCAAGTTCGGTCATGTGAAACAGTGTTACAGATTTCGCACTTTGTACCACAGCCTGTGAGCAGGCTCACTCTCGCCTCAGCTGCGTCGGAGCCCGGCGACGCCCAGTACGGCCAGCACCCCGGCGACCGTCGCAAGCAAGATGGCCAACGCGATCAGCGACGGGTCGTAGGCCACCGTCGGCATCGAGGGTTCCGAGGAGATCACCGGAGCCGCCACCCCGACCGAGCGGGCCGCCAGCCAGCTCACCACGCAACCGACCGCAGACAGGGCGGCCAGCACCAGCTCGACGACGGCGCGGGACTTCATCAGGCGAGCTCGTTGACGACGGAGTTCAGCGCGCCGCGCAGCTGGCGATGCTTGCGGGCCCACGCCTGTGCCCGACGGTCGCTGCTGAGCTTCACGCCGATGCCCGTACGCCCGCGTGGCACGCCGGTCAACTCCCCCAACGCCCGCGACGACTGCCACACGGGCACCTCCGCGCCGTCGGCCTCCGGATAAATCCTGACGATCTCCGAGACGCGGATGGTCTCGGCACCCTGCCGCAGGTATTCCGGCGTCAGCTCCACCGACGTGTGAATCCGCGCGGCCTTGACCTGAAGCCCGAGGAAACCGGTGACGAGCACCAGGAACACCGCTGGCAACAGCGGCTGCCACCCGTAGCCGGACGACAGCTGAATGAGCAACATCGTCGTGGCGGACACGGGCCCGGCGGCCAGCCACCACCAACTTGCTCCAGGCTCCCGGAACAACACCACCGGCGCGTCTGGTCCCGCTTCGGTCATGCAGGCGCCTGACTGTCGTACCACTGCTGAGAGCCGTCGCGCTGATTCATGCCCGAGCCGGTGACCAGCAGGATCATGATCACCGCCAGCGTGACGATGCCACCACCACCGACCAGGATCAGCAGGATGAAGATCAGGACCGAGGCCAGCGCCAGACCTACGGCCGCGCTGCCGAACCGCTTCTTCCCGCGTCGGGCCTGCCCCGCCAGGTAGCCCTGCGCGAGACCCACCACCACCAGAAGACCGCCGGTCAGCAGGAAGAACAGCGGGACTGGCTGACTCAGCAGCCACAGCCCCTGCGCGGCCGTCAGCACGGCGGCGGCCACCCAGCACCAGAAGGCGGCGGTGATGGTGTGGGGCCGACTGGTGGGCACGGAGGAGTCGGGCATGGTCGGGCCAGCCTATCGTCCCGCTCAGCGCGTGAAGAAGGCGTGGGCATCCTTGCGGTGCAGCAGATAGACGCCACCGGCAATGCATACCGACCCGATGATCGCGGTCACCGCGTAGACGACGGCGGCGACCGTCGGGCGCTCGACGCCGAACAGATTGGTCAGCGCATAGACGATGGTGGCTACCCCGCCACCGGTGAGCAGCGTGCGCACCCAGCGATAGCCCTGCCGCATCAGCAGGAGGAAGGTCAGCACCACCGAGGAGACGACGAGCATCAAAACCCCAGAGACGCCGTACACCAGCACGGCCGGCCCTTTGACGGGCATGGTCGCCAGGTCGACGACGTAGCCGATCACCATCATGGGCAACGCGACGAGCCACAGCCAGAAGCCGGTGTCGACGTCCTCGGGGCGGGGTGGCGGCCCGACCTCAGTGGGCGGGGCCTGCTGTTGATCCGTCACGCCAGCCAGTCGGCGACGTCAGCCGCCCAGTAGGACAACACGATGTCGGCGCCTGCCCGACGGATGCTGGTCAGTGTCTCCAGCGCGACGGTCCGCAGATCGATCCAGCCGTTGGCCGCCGCCGCGCAGATCATCGAGTACTCGCCCGAAACCTGGTACGCGGCAACGGGAACCGGCGATATGTCCGCAGCGGCGCGGACCAGGTCGAGATAGGCCATCGCCGGTTTGATCATGATGATGTCGGCGCCCTCGTCGATGTCGAGTTCGACCTCGCGCAGCGCTTCCCGCGCATTGCCTGCGTCCTGTTGGTACGTGCGACGGTCGCCCTTCAGGCTGGAGCCAACGGCGTCGCGGAACGGACCGTAGAAGCCGGAGGCGAACTTCGCGGCGTAGGCCAGGATCACCACGTCGGCGTGGCCCGCCGCGTCGAGACCGTCCCGGATCGCGGCGACCTGGCCGTCCATCATCCCGCTCGGACCGACCACGTGGGCACCCGAATTCGCTTGTGCCACAGCAAGTTCGATGTAGCGGGCGTTGGTTGCGTCGTTGTCGACCACGCCAGCGGCGTCGAGCAGGCCGCAGTGGCCGTGATCGGTGAACTCGTCGAGACACGTGTCAGCCATCAGGACCGTCTCGTCACCGAGATCGGCGGCCAGGTCCCGCAACGCGACGTTCAGGATGCCGTCTTCGGCGATTCCGATCGAGCCGCTGGCGTCCTTGTCCTCGTCGCGCGGCACCCCGAACAGCATCAGTCCGCCGACACCCGATGCGACCGCCTCGGCAGCAGCCTTGCGCAGCGAATCACGGGTGTGTTGAACGACTCCCGGCATGGAATCGATGGGTCGCGGTTCCGACAGGCCGTCGGCGACGAACATCGGCAGCACCAGATGCCGCGGCTCCAACGAGGTCTGGGCGACGAGGCGGCGCATGGCCGGTGTCGACCGCAGGCGGCGTGGTCGGTGGTGGGGAAAGGGCATGCGGACTCCCGCTATCTGCGGCGACTCTTCTTGCGCGGCGGCGGCAGGGCGCCCTCGGCGCGCAGTCGGGCAGCGTGCTCGGCCAGTGCCTCGACCAGCGGACCCACCGCGGCGGTCTCCGGCTGGACGTCGACTCGAAGCCCGAATTCGGCTGCCGTCTCGGCAGTCTTGGGCCCGATGCACGCGACGATGGTCCGCGCGTGCGGCTTGCCCGCGATGCCGACGAGATTGCGCACCGTCGAACTCGACGTGAAGCACACCGCGTCGAAGCCGCCGGTCTTGATCATCTCGCGGGTCTGCGCCGGTGGCGGTGCCGCGCGGACGGTCCGGTAGGCCGTCACGTCCTCGATCTCCCAGCCGCGCTCCCGCAGACCCTCGGCCAGCGTCTCGGTGGCGATGTCGGCACGCGGCAAGAGCACCCGGTTCACCGGATCGAAGATGTCGTCATAAGGCGGGAACTCGTCGAGCAGCCCCAGCGAGCTCTGCTCCCCGGACGGCACCAGTTCCGGGTTGATGCCGAACGCGCGGACCCGGTCCGCCGTCGCCTGCCCGACACACGCGATCTTCACGCCGGAGAACGCACGCGCATCGAGTCCGAACTCGTTGAACTTCTCCCACACCGCACGCACCGCGTTGGGGGAGGTGAACACGACCCACTGGAAGCGACCGTCGACGAGTCCCTTCACCGCACGCTCCATCTGCGCGGGGCTGCGGGGCGGCTCGACGGCGATGGTCGGAACCTCGATCGGCAAGGCGCCGTGGGAGACCAGCCGGTCGCTCATCTCGCCTGCCTGGTCCTTGGTGCGGGGCACCAGCACGGTCCAGCCGTACAGTGCCCGGCTCTCCCACCAGTTCAGCTTGGCGCGGTTCGAGACGGTCTTGCCGATGGTCACGACCAACGGACCGACGAGGGGCCCGGCGGACTCAGCCGCGGCCAGGGTCGCCTTGTCGAGCAGTCCCGACAGCGTGGACTCGATCGAACGCTGCTGGCACGTCGTGCCATTCGCGGTCACGACGCACGGCGTCGACTCGGTCAACCCGTACTCGATCAGGGTGCGCGCCGCGTCAGGCAGGTGAGTTGCCGTGGCGTGCAGGATCAGTGGGCCGGGAGCCGCCGCCAGGGCAGCCCAGTCCACGTCACCACGGACGTCGGCGACGGTGTGCGACGAGCCGAGTGGCAGCCCGGCGTACGTCGGCACCGCGGTCCCGGGCGCGAGCCCTGGCACGATCTCGAAGTGCGCCTGCGTGCGCGCCAGCGCGCTCACCTCGGTGATGACGGAGTCAACCGACAGCGGGTCGCCCGCCACCAGCCGGACGACGTCGACGCCGGTGCGCGACTCGTGGACGAGCAGCTTGGCCACCTCGGTCGGATCACCAAGCGCGGGGCGCACATCGGCGCCGCCGGGGAGGGTGGCCGGGGGCGGTGCCGCGGCATCGTCGGTGGGTGGCGCTGCCTCCGCCGGGCCCGACGTGGGCGGCAGCTCGGAGCCAACTATGGCGAGCACCGCCTCGGGTACGTCAGGGTCCGTGAAGACCAGTGCCGCGTTGGCCAGAACCGTGCGCGCCCTCGTCGTCAGCAGGCCCGGATCACCGGGGCCTGAACCGACGAACGTGATGCGGCCGGGCTTGCTCTTGCGCCCTCGGGTCGTCATCCTTCACTCCCGCTCTGTCGTCCGCTGATCCAACAATTCCCGCGCTCCCAGATCGAACAACTCCGCCGCGACCGAGAGACCAAGCTCCCGGGCCCGTTCGGGTGTCCCGATTCCGGACGCACGGATCACGTCGGATCCGTCCAGCGTCGCCACGCAGCCGCGCAGCGACAGCTCCTCGAAGATGTTGCCCTCCTCGTCGATGGACTCGACCACTTCCGCGATCGCACCCACCGGCGCGGAGCACCCCGCCTCGAGTTCGGCGAGCAGGACTCGCTCCGCGGTGACTGCGACGCGCGTGTCGGAATGGTCCATCTCCGCCAGCAGCGCAACGAGCTCGGTGTCGCCCGCGCGACACTCCACCGCGAGCGCACCTTGAGCCGGCGCTGGCAACATCTGCACCGGCTCCAGAGTCTCGGTGACGTCATCTTGCCGTCCGATGCGGACCAGTCCCGCCCGGGCGACGACGACGCCGTCGAGATCACCGTTGCTTACCCTGTTCAACCTGGTGTCTAGGTTGCCTCTTAGGGGGCGAATTTCCAAACCGAGACCCAGTGCTCTAAGCTGCGCGGCCCGTCGCGGGCTCGACGTGCCGATCACCGAACCGGCTGGCAACTCCCCGAGGACCAACCCGTCGCGCGCCACCAACGCGTCCCTGGCGTCCTCGCGTGGCGGGATGGCCGCGATGACGAACCTGTCGTCCACCGCGGTCGGCAAATCCTTGTACGAGTGCACGGCAACGTCGACCCGGCCGTCTGCGATCGCGTCGCGCAGTGCGGCGGTGAACACGCCGATACCGATGTCGGCGATCGGTTCCTGAGAGCGGTCACCGGCGGTCGAGATGACGACCAGTTCGGCGGCGTGCCCCCTTGCCGTAAGGGCATCCCTGACCAAGCCGGCCTGGGTGGTAGCCAGCAGGCTCCCCCTCGTGCCGATCCGGATGACCGTATCGCGCGTGAATGACAAGAGGTTACTCAGCCTGACCTAGATCGAGTCGGGTATTGGGTGGCACGGAATCCACTGTGACGGTGGGTAGCTCGCCACCGGCGACGGCATCAACGGCCTGTGGATCGAGCTCGAACAATTCGCGTAGGGCCTCGGCGTAACTGTCGCCGCCTGGCGCGCTGGCCAGTTGCTTGACGCGGACCGTCGGGGCATGCAACAGCTTGTCGACGACACGGCGCACGGTCCGAGCAACCTCGTCACGATGCGCTGCTTCGAGCTCCGGCAGCCGGTTGTCCAGGCGCAGCAGTTCCGCCTCGACGACGTCAGCGGCGCGCCGCCGAAGGGCGGTGACCGTCGGCGTGACCTCGGCCATCCGTTGTCCAGCAAGGTAATTGGCAACCTCCGCGGCAACGATCACGCGGGCCGCTTCGGCGTCGGAGGCGGCGGCGCGGGCCGCGGGCGCGTGCTGGATGCGCTCCATGTCGACCACGTAGACACCGGGCAGACCGGCAACGGCAGGGTCCACGTCACGGGGCATGCCGAGGTCACAGATCACCAACTGCTTGGGCTCCTGGCCGTGCGCGAGGCCGCGGTGCACGTCCGCGAGCGAGACCACCGGGCGCACGGCGCCGGTACAGGAGACGACGACGTCGGCATCGGCGAGCACGGCCTGGATGTGGTCGAACGGGAAGGCGTGCGCATCGACGCCCTGAGCGCGCAGGTTCTCGACGAGCCGTTCGGCGCGCGGCAGCGAGCGGTTCACCACGTGGACCCGGCCGATGCCCGCCCGCACCAGGTGTGCGGCCGCCAGTGAGCCCATCGACCCCGCGCCCACCACCGCAGCGGAGCGACCCGTAAGACCGGACAATTTACTGTCGGCCATGTCGAGTGCCACGGAGACCACCGAGGCGCCCGCGGCGTCGATGCCCGTCTCGGAGTGCACCCGCTTGCCGACCTGCAGCGCGCGTTGCGCCAGCTCGTGCAGGGTGCGGCCGACCGTCT
>JAOPWT010000590.1 GCA_025965555.1 Mycobacterium sp. | reverse complement strand
CCGATCAGGCAGGTTCGCCCGAAGGCCATTCGAGGCACCTCTAGGTCGACGATGACCTGGATGAACGGCTCGACGGTTCGTTGGATGAGGTCGGCGAGTGCCGTCGGAAGTTCGCTGTCCGCCGCGGAATGAAGCGCCTCGAGATGGCGGGTCTGGACTGATCCGGGTGGCACGGTCAGCTCGGCCTTGAAACTGTTGCGATCGGTGAGCAGGTCGTCGAGCTGAGCCCCCGGCGGTACATTCCGATACCAGAGCCAGTTGCACAGTACGGAGCCGTCTGGCCCCGGAATCGGATAGGTCAGCAGGTGTCCACGCGGGAGGATCCGGTAGGTGATGGCGTCCCGCAGGATGCTCGCCGCGTCGGCGCTGAGCTCGTCACGGTCAATGGTGCCCCGCCAAGCCACGTAACCCGCGTAGTCGGTCTTCGCCTCGGGCACCTTGATTCTGCGCCCCGTGGAACGGATGCCGTCGGCGCACACCACGAGGTCAGCCGTCAACGTTTGACCATCGGTCATCGACAGCATCACTTCGTCGCCCCGATCATCAAGGTGCGCAAGCTCAGTCGACAGGTGGTAGTGCTCGGTGCCGAAGGCGCCCAGCAACCCTTCATACAGCTCGAAGTACGACGCGAACCGATATGCGCAGGGGCGTTCGCGGACGATTGCGCCATCGCCGTCGAGGTACCGCAGCTTGCTGGCCGGAACGCCGATGTCGCCCATCGCCTTATTGGCCCGCTCCACGAGATAGCGAACCGTGACCGGGTGCGCGACGATGCCGGCACCGCGGCCCTCCAACGGAATCGGACTACGCTCCACAACCTCCACGTCCCAGCCCTGGTCCCGCAGCACCAGCCCCGCGGTGAGGCCGCCGAGCGATCCCCCGACCACAGCTGCCCTGTTCATACGCCCTTCCTGCTCGAGGTCTCACGCCCTGGCGACCATCGATGTCCGAGCGCGTTCATGCTTCATGATTCCGGCGCGGTGATCGGATGTCCTCACTGCTAGGGCCCATCTACGACCCCCCACCAGATGACATGCTTCCCACGCGCTAGCGGGAAGAACTGCGGCCGACCGCAGAATCGAACCCCGAAAGCCTGGCCGCTGTGGACTGAGGACCCTCTCCTGGCCAGAGGCCCCCAGTAGTGCTGGCCGTAGCGGTAGATGGGTGGCAGCGGGAACGCCAAGGTCCGCGGGAAGTGCAAGGCTGGCGATTAGTCGCCCAGGTGAAATTTACAAAGGAAGAAGAACCACTATGAGCAACGTTCCAGCACTAGTCCTGAAAGATGGCGCACGCATCCCGCAGCTTGGTTTCGGGGTCTTCCAGATCGAGCCAGAGAAGACCGCTGCTGCGGTGAAAGCGGCCCTCGACATCGGTTACCGGCACATCGACACCGCTGAAATGTATGGAAACGAGCAGGGAGTCGGCAAGGGCATCGTGGAGGCCGGGCTGGATCGCTCCAGTGTCTTCGTCACCAGCAAGCTCAACAACGGATTCCACAGACCCGACGACGCACGCCGAGCGTTCGACAAAACACTGAGCGCGCTCAGTTCC
This sequence comes from Mycobacterium sp., assembly GCA_025965555.1. Classification (GTDB taxonomy): domain Bacteria; phylum Actinomycetota; class Actinomycetes; order Mycobacteriales; family Mycobacteriaceae; genus Mycobacterium. The sequence continues at coordinate 2,440 of JAOPWT010000590.1, read as the reverse complement.
GACTACGTCGACCTATTCCTGATCCACTGGCCGCTGCCAACGCTCTACGACGGGGACTTCATCTCGACCTGGCATGTGCTCGAAGAGTTCGCCGCGGACGGACGCGCCCGCAGCATCGGCGTATCGAACTTTCAGCCGGCACACCTCGACCGACTCGCGAAGGAATCCGCCACGGTGCCCTCCGTGAATCAGGTCGAGGTTCATCCCTACTTCGCAAACGAAGAGGTTCGCGACTACGGGCGAGAGCATGGCATCGCTACCGAGGCATGGTCACCGATCGCCCAGGGCAAGGTGCTCGGCGACCCCGTCGTCGAGCGAATCGCCAATGCGGTCGGCAAGTCAGCAGCCCAGGTCGTGCTGCGGTGGCACGTTCAGCGAGGTGACATCGTCTTCCCGAAATCCGCCTCGCCGGATCGAATGAAGTCGAACTTCGAGTTGTTCGACTTTGAACTGGACGACTCCGACATGGCTGCGATCTCCGCCCTCGACAGAGGCGAATCAGGGAGGACCGGCCCCAACCCGGACGAATTCGACTACATACCCGACGAGTGACGGCCAACCTCCATGAGTAGCCGGGACGGTTTCCATCCAGACTTGACGACACCGAGCGCCGAGCATGTGCACCTGTCGTCATCCACGGTCGTGCACCACGTCAGGGCTTCCTAGCTCAGATCCGATACGGCACAGACAGAGGGCATGCAGCTATTTGCCGCGATCAGCGGTGGATCGGTTGGTTAGGAGAAGATCTGGATGGGTGAGACCTACGTTTCGCCGGAGACGGTTTCGGACAACCATCACCATGGCGCCTCCGAGACGGCAATCTACGTCCGAAGCGGGAACCCAGCGTTCGTATTCCACGACGGCGTCCAGGAAGTCCGCATCGCAACTGCGCCCGGCGACTACATCTTCGTCCCGCCGTACGTTCCGCATCGAGAAGAGAATCCGGACCGCGACCATCCCGCGGTGATCGTGATTGCCCGCAGTACACAAGAGGCGATCGTGGTGAATCTTCCAGAGCTGTATGCGCTCTCAGGGTTGCGCGGCAGGGTTGGATGAGCGGGGCAACATCGTCAATCCGACCTGGGTCGATTGGGAGGCAGGCGGTGCGTTCGTCACGCCGCCGGGTCTGTGGCACGCGCACTTCAACGAGTCGGGTGCCCCGGCACACTTGATTCCGACGCTGGCCTGCAGACGTACCTGCGTAGCTTGGACATCCGCTTTTCCGACCGCCGGTGACCTAGCTCAGGTGCGCGGTTATTGCGGCTGGAGGCACCTCAAATCAGGGCTCGGGCATCTCTTCATTCACAGGTCGGGTTCGAGTCGCGGCGGTCCGGTCAGTGGAGCCGGCCGCATGTTCGATGAATCGCCGACGCGGGATCTCCTATCGGCCGCCGAGGGCAGCATCAGGTTCGCCATTGATCATCACCAGCCGCTTGGGTTCGAACGCACGCTGGCAAGCCTTGAGAGGCAGATCGGATACCGCGCCCGATGGCTCTACCAAGCGGTCGCGCCACCGTCGACCGGGTGGTTGGAGCCTGTGATGTAGGACGCCCGGTCAGAAGCGATGAAGGCCGCGAGCTCCGCGATCTCCTCGGGTTGACCGAAGCGCTTGAGAAGAGTCTTGCTGGTTATCGCGTCCCGGGCCACCTGGTTGTCGCCGAGGTCGCGGTCGCTGGCCGGGGTCAGGAAAGGCCCGGGACTGATCGCCACCGCACGGATCCCATGGCGCGCGCCTTCAAGCGCTAACTGTCGCGTCATGGCGATCACACCGGCTTTCGCTGCGGCGTGCCCGACCCACGGGGGGGTCTCTGCGGCGATCATGCCTGCGTGGGATGCGATGTTGATGATGACCCCGCCACCGCGCCGGACCAGGTGCGGCCAGGCGAATTTCGACACGAAGAAGGGAATGTCGAGTTCGCCAGTTATGGTCGCCCGCCAGTCATCGATAGAGAAATCGGGCATCGGGCCGAAGTATTGTATGCCCGCGTTGTTGCAGACCACGTCGATCCCGCCGTAGGCGGCAACGGCATCCTCAACCATCTTCGCCGCCTGTTCGGGGTCGGTCAGATCGACCGGCGCGATTCCAGTCATCTCACCGCCGGCGTGACCTATGAGTTCGACCGTCTCGTTGTTGGCTTCAACCTTGATGTCGCACCCGACAACCTTTGCGCCTTCCCGCGCAAAGGTCTGTGCCGCAACGCGACCCAGACCTCCTCCGGTGCCGGTGATCAGCACAACCTTCTTGTCGAGCATTCCCATGACTTCCTCCTGGTCTGAACTGTCTCAGGCCAACTCGCCCGAAGGTCGAGGTTCCGCTTTAATCATCGCTGTCGACCGGCCTCAGCGCCGGGTCTTCAATCGACAGTTTTCGAAGGCCGTATCGAACGGGATTGTGGTCGAACGTTCCACCGTCACATTGGATAACCTGAGCAGTGATGAA
>JAOPWT010000576.1 GCA_025965555.1 Mycobacterium sp. | reverse complement strand
GCTACCGGCCGCCCGTGGCTGGGACCCGTCGCGGTCGTCGTGGCGCTAGCCATCACCGACGTCCTGGTGGCGCACTGCGTACGACGGTTCGGCGGAATCACCGGTGACGTCCTCGGCGCGTGCGTCGAGCTGACGACGACGATCGCCGCGCTCGGTCTGGCCGCCGGCTGAGAGTCCTAGCCGTGCTGCATCTTCAGCCCAATGACCGACAGGGTGATGAGGCCGATGAGCGCCACCTTCAGCACCGACGCGGCCTCCTCGCCCGTGACGAACGAGTACGTCGCGGTCAGCACCGCACCCACGCCGACCACACCACGTAACTGGTCGCCGTCGGCAGGTCACGCATCGCACAGGCGAGTCCCGCCATCGAAAGCGCCAGCGCGACGAAGAACACCAGCGCAGGCTGCAGGCGTGACAGACCGTCGGACTTGCCGAGCGCGACGGCCCACACCGATTCCAGGACACCCGAGACAACGAGAACGATCCACGACACGACGCACCTCCGAAGGCGCCGTCTTGTCGCTGGCCGGGTACGGTGCCGCTCGTCCGGTGTCCCGTGAGGACGGCGTCGATGCTAACCGACTCGGAACCCTGAACCATTGGCCACTCCGAGCCTGCGCAGCCACCTGCCCCACTGGACGTACCCGCAGTGCCACGTCGCTTCTTCACGCAGGGCCGCGAGCCACGACGCCAATTAGCATGTGGCTCTGACATTTTGGTGTTGGTTGGTGGGGTTGTGCACAGTTGAGGATTGATCCCCAGGCGGGGTGGTGGGGTCTGGTGCCGGTCGTAGTGCGGCCGTAGATTCGAATACATGTTCGATCAGCTGGTGGCCGACACCGCCACCACCCACGGCGCCCCCGCAGTGGACGCCTGGACCCGGGTCGAGAACGGCGCCTGCGCCCGCCGCCTCGATGCCATGGTCGACATGCTCGATGACGCCTACGCCGCCGACGGCTCCACCGACCGCGACCAATGGTGCCTGGACAACTTCGACGCCGTCGCCATCCACGTCGGCGCCGCCCAACGCCTCACCCGAGGCACCGCCGCCCACCTGCTGCTGATCGGGCTGGCCCTCAAGCAACGCTTCCCGAAGGTTCACGCCGTGTTCGCCGACGGCCTCATCGGCTACGCCCTGGCCAAGACCATCGTCACCCGCGCCGCCAACGTCACCGACCCGACCGCCCTGCACGACTTGGACGCCGCCCTGGCCGAGGCGCTGCGGGAGTGGGTGCCGATGTCCAAGGACCGCACCGAGCAGACCCTGGACGCGTTCATCGTCCAATTCGACCCCTATGCGGTGCGCCGCACCCAGACCGACGCCCGGGGTCGCCACGTCGACGTCGTCGTCGACGAGGGCACCGGCATGGCCCAGGTGTACGCCACCCTGTTCCCGCACGACGCGCAGACCCTCGACGCCAGGATCACCGCGATGACCGCGACGGTGTGCCCGAATGATCCGCGGACCCGGGATCAACTGCGCGCCGACGCCACCGGACCGGTCTCGCTGGGCGCGGACCGGATGCCGTGCCTGTGCGACCGAGAGGACTGCCCCGCCGCCACCCTGGCACCGGCCAGCGCGGTCGTGGTGCACGTCGTCGCCCACCAAGACACCCTCACCGACACCCCGGCGCCCCCAGCGCCCGATGGACCCGACGCTCCAGGACCCGACGAATCACCCGAACCCGATGGCGTCTCCGATGATTCGAGTGATGACCTCACCACAGTCGATGAGGACCACACCAACCCCGACGACGCCCGAGACGAATCAGGCGATGCCGAGAGCTCCGACTCCCCGACCCTCGATGCACCCACCAAGCACGACACCCCGGAACCTGAACACGCCGTTGAGGAGTCGAGCGACCCTGCCGACGAGGGCGTGGACGGCGAACCCGGCCCCGACCCCGAACCCACCCTGATCGATCCGGCCGAGGAGTGCGCCGGCCTCGACGGCGACAACCCGCCCCTGGTGTTCTCCAAACCCTTACACGAGATGACCCTGACCCAAATCGCCACCGAACTGTCGGCCGCTGACTGTCCCGCGTTCAGCCGACTACGCCCCGCCACCCTGCTCGGCGGCCCCGTGCTGCCCGGATCGATCGCCCGCCGCGCGGCCTCCGGCTCCCGCCTCGAAGTGATCGTGCACCCCGGCCAAGCCCCACCCGAACCCCGCTACACCCCCTCGCGCAAGCTGGCCGACTTCGTCCGCTGCCGCGACCTGACGTGCCGGTTCCCCGGCTGCCGAGAACCTGCCACCAACTGCGACCTCGACCACGTCATCCCGTGGCCGTATGGCACCACCTGCGCCTCGAACCTGGCCTGTCTGTGCCGAAAACATCACCTGCTCAAGACCTTCTGGGTCGACGACGTGGGCTGGCGGGTGACCCAATGCACCGACGGCACCCAACACTGGACCGCGCCCGACGGCCGCATCCACACCACCACCCCGGGCAGCAGACTGCTGTTTCCCAGCCTCAGCGCGCCCACCGCACCCGTCATCACCACCGGGACACCACCCGCACGCAGCAACGGCCTGGCCACGCCGCGGCGGCGCAGCACCCGCGCCGAGGACCGTGCCAGGCGCATCGCCCACGAACGCGAACTCAACCGCGCCGAGATCGACAACCTCCCACCCGAACCACCACCACCGTTCTAACCGAGCGCGCGCTCCTCGTCGGTATCAATGGTGTGAACGCCTGGTGCCACAAGCGCCAGAGCGGGCGATGAGCCCACCGCTACATCGAGGCGACGGCAAAGAGGTGCCATTCGCCGGGCACGCCCTTGAGTTGGTGAGCGCCGCGGCCTTCGAACTCGAGCCCCGACCCAATGACCAGGTCGCGCAGTGTGCTGGAGACAAGCACGTCGTTCGGCCCGGCCACTGCGCTTACGCGCGCACCGATGTGCACGGCGATACCGCCGATGTCCTCGCCGCGGACCTCACACTCGCCCGTGTGCAATCCGGCGCGAACCTCGATGCCGAGCGCGCGCACCGCGTCGCGGATGGCCATCGCGCTACGGATCGCCCGCTGCGGGCCGTCGAACATCGCCAGGAACCCGTCACCGGACGTGTTCACCTCGCGGCCGCGAAACCGAGCGAGTTGCGACCGGACGACGGCGTCGTGCGCATCGAGCAGCGCATGCCAGTCACGATCGCCTATCTCTGCCGCCCGGCGTGTCGAGTCCACGATGTCGGTGAACAACACGGTGGCGAGCACCCGATCATCGGCCACCTCGGCCTGCTCGCCGGTGAGGAACTCGGCGATCTCCCGGAAGGACGGGCGCCAGGGCTCGACGAAGTGCTGCCAGTTACGGCCTGGCACTTCAACGTATTTCGCGCCGGGTATGTGCTCGGCGATGTACTTGCCCTTTGCGGGTGGCACTAGCGCGTCACGTGAATGCTGGACGACGAGAGTCGGGACTCGAATTGCCGGAAGGACAGCTCGCACGTCCACTTCCGTCGCGAGAGGCAGCATTTGTGCAAGCGTCCGAGGGCTCGCGGCCAGGCGCTCCATCCGAGCCCACGCTGCCCGGATCTCCTCGTTCCACGGCATGTCCGGATTCACCACGTGCATGGCTTCGCCCGTCCCCCACGTGCTGATCCTCCGAGCTTGGAGCTCGCCCTGGACGAGTGGGGTGCCGCCCGCATCTGCGTAACCGTCGAGCACGACCAGGGCGGTGGTGCGAGCCGGATGTGTCGCCGCGAACAGGGCAGCGGGCGCGAACGCGGAGTTCGATGCGACGAGAACCGCTTCGCGGCTCCCGATGGCGTCGAGCACCGCGGTGATGCTGTCGGCCCATTGCTCCAGGGTCGGCATTGCGTCCGGAATGACCGGATCGGATGCGCCGGTGCCCGGCTGGTCGAAGTAGATCAGCCGACCGAGCGACGTCATCGCATCGACCCAACCTTGAATGGACGGCAGCTCCGGCAGAACCTCGCAGCACGTGAACCAGTTCGGCACCGACACGATGTCGCGAGCGCCCTCGCGTGATGCGCGATAGGCGACACGCAGATCCCCGTTCAACGCGTATCGCGTCTCCGAGAACATTGCGGCAGTCTAAGCCGCCGAACGGGAACGGTTTCGGTGTCAGCGAAGCTGGTCGAGCCGTGTCATCCAGTCGTGGGTGTCGGCGAACGTGCCCCGCTGGATGCCGGTCAGGGTGTCGCGCAGCGCCATCGTCACCTCACCGGGCTCGCCGTCGGCGATGGTGAATTCCCCGTCGCCGGACTTCACGTGCGAGACCGGGGTGATGACGGCCGCGGTACCGCAGGCGAACACCTCGGTGATCTCCCCCGCAGCGGCCTTTTTCTGCCACTCGTCGACGTCGATCTTGCGTTCTTCGACGGAGTAGCCCGCGTCGGTTGCCAACTGCAGCAAGGAGTGTCGCGTGATGCCCGGCAGCAGGGAGCCACTTAGTTCGGGGGTGACCAGGCGCGCGGTGCCCCCGCTGCCGAAGACGAAGAACAGGTTCATGCCACCCATTTCCTCGACGTAGCGACGTTCGATCGCATCGAGCCAGACGACCTGATCACAGTCGTGCTGGGACGCCTCCGCCTGGGCGAGCAGCGAGGCGGCGTAGTTGCCGCCGAACTTCGCCGCACCGGTGCCGCCAGGACTGGCCCGCACGTACTCCGTCGACAGCCACACCGACACCGGCTTGATGCCGCCCTTGAAGTACGCGCCGGCCGGGGAGGCGATCACCATGTAGCGGTACTCGACGGCGGGCCGCACTCCGAGACCCGGCTCGGTCGCGAAGATGAACGGTCGTAGGTACAGCGACTGCTCTCCGCCCGCGGCCGGCACCCAGTCATGGTCGACGGCGATCAACTGTCGCAGTGACTCGAGAAACACCTCTTCCGGCAGCTCGGGGATGGCCAGTCGGCGGGCCGAGGTCCGCAGCCGTGCGGCGTTGGCTTCCGGGCGGAAGGACACGATCGAGCCGTCCACCCACCGGTAGGCCTTGAGCCCTTCGAAGACCTCCTGCGCGTAGTGCAGCACCACCGCGGACGGGTCAAGTTCGATGGGTCCGTAGGGAACGACCTTGGCGTCGTGCCAGCCCTGGCCCTCGGTGTATTCGATCGACACCATGTGGTCGGTGTGAAAGCGGCCGAATCCCGGGTCGGCCAGAATCTGGGCGCGTACCTCGTCGCTTGCCGGATTCGCATTGCGGGCAAGCGTGAACTCGAGGGGGCCGTCAGTCATGTGGCGATTGTATAACCCGTGACTATCGAGTTTTCGCCTCCACGAACGGCGGTGCGACGACCTCGCATTCGAGCGACCGGCCCCTGACGTCGACCGCGACGTGCTGGCCGTCGGTGATGCCCGCGTCGGCGTCGATGAGGGCCAGTGCGATGCCGAGTTTCAATGTCGGAGAGAAGGTTCCCGACGTGGTGACGCCCACCGGACGGTCGCCGTCCAGCACCGTCATGTCGGCCCGCAGCACACCGCGCCCCAGCGCCTTGAGCCCGCGGAGCAACCGCCGTGGCCCCGCCTGCTTCTCCTCGAGCAACGCGTCGCGACCCCAGAACGCGTCCTTCTTCCAGCCGATCGCCCAACCGCAGCGGGCCTGCAGCGGCGAGATGTCCAGCGACAGTTCGTGGCCGTGCAGCGGATAGCCCATTTCGGTGCGCAAGGTGTCGCGGGCGCCGAGTCCGGCAGGCTCTCCACCCGCCGACTTGACCGCCTCGACCAGCGCGTCGAACACGACCGCGGCGCGATCCCACTCGGGAAGCAGCTCGTACCCGTGCTCACCCGTGTAGCCGGTACGGCACACGCGAACCGACACGCCGCCGTACTCCGCGTCGGCGTAGCCCATGTAGTCCATGTCGGTCGGCAGTCCCAGTGCGTCGAGCACCTCTGCCGACTTCGGTCCCTGCACCGCGAGGACCGCGTAGGAGCGGTGTTGGTCGGTGATGGTCAACCCCGTGGGCGCCTTCGCCTGCAGCGCGGCCACGACGGCAGCGGTGTTGGCGGCGTTGGGCACCAGGAACACCTCGTCATCGGAGACGTAGTAGGCGATCAGGTCGTCGATCACGCCGCCGGAGTCGTTGCAGCACAACGTGTACTGCGCCTTACCCGGTCCGATGCGGCCGAGGTCGTTGGTCAGCGCCGCGTTGACGTACTCCGCGGCTCCCGGCCCCCCCACCAGCGCCTTGCCGAGGTGGCTGACGTCGAAGAGGCCGACGGCGTTGCGGGTGGCGTTGTGCTCGCTGACCGTGCCCGCGTAGGACACCGGCATCAACCAGCCCCCGAACTCGGCGAAGCTCGCGCCCAGTTCGCGGTGGCGGTCCTCCAGCGGGCCCTTGCGCAGGTTGTCACTCACGCCGAACCACACTAGTGGCTGACTACTAGGGTGAACCCCGTGAGCACCGCACCCGGCTACCAGTCACCCACCGTCACCGTCTCCGCGACGCTGCCCAAGCGCGGCACCGGCGCGGCGGTGTTGATCGTTCCCGTCGTCACGAGCGGCGACGACCAGGCGAAGGTCGTCTCGAACCCGTTCCTCGACGCCGAGGCGGTCGGCGAGATCGAAGTGGCACTGAAGGCGCTCGGCGCCAAGGGTGGCGCCGATCAGACGACCAGGGTGGTGGCTCCGTCGCTGCCGGTCGCCAGCGTGCTGGCCGTCGGGCTTGGCAAGTCACGCGACGAATGGCCCAGCGACGTGATCCGGCGGGCGGCCGGAGTGGCGGCGCGCTCACTCAACGGCACCGAGAGCGTCGTGACCACGCTGTCGGAGATCGACGTCGAGGCGGCGGTCGAGGGACTCATCCTCGGCTCGTACCGGTTCAGTGAGTTCCGCAGTGCCAAGACGGCGCCGAAGGAACCCGGGCTGGCCAAGATCACGGCGCTGTCGACCGCCAAGAGCGCGAAGGCCGACGCGGTCCGCGGAACCAACGTCGCGACTGCCGTCGCGACGGCACGCGATCTGGTCAACACCCCGCCAAGTCATCTCTTCCCCAGCGAGTTCGCCAAGCGGGCAAGGGCTCTCGGCGAATCGGTGGGCCTCGAGGTCGAGGTGCTCGACGAGAAGGCCCTCGAGAAGGGCGGCTACGGCGGCATCGTCGGCGTCGGGCAAGGTTCGTCGCGCCCGCCGCGGCTGGTTCGGTTGACCCATCGCGGAGCCAAGTCGAAGAAGGCCAAGAAGGTGGCCCTGGTGGGCAAGGGCATCACCTTCGACACCGGCGGCATCTCGATCAAGCCCGCCGCCAACATGCATCAGATGACGTCCGACATGGGCGGCGCGGCCGCCGTCATCGCGACCGTGGTGCTGGCCGCCAAGCAGCAACTGCCCATCGACGTCATCGCCACCGTGCCGATGGCCGAGAACATGCCGTCGTCCACCGCGCAGCGTCCAGGTGACGTGCTCACCCAGTACGGCGGCATCACGGTCGAGGTGCTCAACACCGACGCCGAGGGGCGACTGATCCTGGCCGACGGCATCGTGCGGGCATGCGAGGACGGCCCCGACTACCTGATCGAGACGTCGACGCTGACCGGAGCGCAGACGGTGGCGCTCGGCGGCCGCACGCCCGGCGTGATGGGCAGCGACGAGTTCCGTGACCGCGTCGCCACGCTGTCGCAGGCCGTCGGCGAGAACGCCTGGGCCATGCCACTGCCCGACGAACTCAAGGACGACCTCAAGTCGACGGTCGCCGACCTCGCCAACGTCAGCGGTTCCCGTTACGCGGGCATGCTGGTCGCAGGCGTCTACCTTCGCGAGTTCGTCGCCGAGGGCGTGCAGTGGGCACACATCGACGTCGCGGGTCCGGCGTACAACACCGGCGGGCCATGGGGTTACACGGGCAAGGGTGGCACGGGGGTGCCGACGCGCACCATGTTCGCGGTCCTCGAGGACATCGCCGAAAAGGGCTAGCCGAGAACGGCTAGTTACATCACCTTGGCGCGGGCGGTGCTGCGCAGCACCTGCGGCGCCACCCGTGACGTGCCGTACAGCAGGTGGGCCTCCGGGGCGACGGGTCGGATCGCCGTGCCCTTCTTGACGGAGGACAGAATCGCCTTGGCGACCTTGTCGGGACCGTAGCGCCGCGCGGCGAACATCGCCTCGAGTTGCTTGCGGCGGCCGGCAACCTGGCCGCCCTTCCCGGTGGGTGCGTCGAATCGAGTGGTGTGCACGATGTTGGTGTTGATCACGCCGGGGCAGATGGTGGTCAGTCCGATGCCCGCCGCGTCGAGTTCGGCCCGCAGACAGTCGGAGAACATGTACACCGCGGCCTTCGACGTGCAGTAGGCGTTCATGGCCTGCATCGGTGAGTAGGCGGCCATCGACGAGACGTTGACCACGTGACCGCCGGTGCCACGCTCGACGAGTCGCCTGGCGAACGATCGGCAGCCGTTGACCACGCCACCGAGGTTCACCTCCAGGACGCGGTCCCAGTGCTCGGCGGGAGTATCGAGGAACGACCCGGCGTGGCCGATGCCGGCGTTGTTCACCACCACGTCGGGAACACCGTGCTCGGCGCACACGCGATCGGCGAAGGCTTCCACGGCCTCGGCGTCGGCGACGTCGAGCACATAGGAATGCGCCACTGCACCTCGGGCGGTGATCAGCGCGGCCGTTTCCTTCACCCCGGCCTCGGCGACGTCGCTGATCACCACCTCGGCCCCCTCTGCGGCGAAGGCCAGCGCGGTCTCGCGGCCGATTCCACTGCCCGCACCGGTGACGGAAACCAGTGTGTCGCCGAAGGTTCCACGCGGTCGGCCAACCTGTGCGCGCAGCAGTGCCCTGGCGGGTGTCGCGCCGCCGACGAAGTCGACCAGTTCGGTCACCGACGCAGCGATCACCTGCGGATGAGACATCGGGGACCAGTGGCCGGCTTTGATGTCGCGCCGCCACAGCCGGGAAGCCCACGTGCGGGTCTCGTCGTACAGGTAAGGCCGCACGAACGGGTCACCCGTACCCACGATGAGCTGGACGGGCACGTCGACGTGGTGATCCTTGCGGGCGGTGACGAGCGACGCGAAGTAGTTGGCCGGGTAGACCTTCATGCTGTTGACAGCATCGCTGACGAAGTCGGCGGAGTGGTGAATCTGGTTGACGGACAAGCCATCTCGCAACAGCATCCGTCTGATCAGGCCGGCGCGGAAGGCGATCCTGACGCCCACGGGCGCGACGAGCGGCACCGACAGTCCGATCATGTACGTCAGACGGAGCAACTGCGAGAGGCCACGCGCGAACCGCCGCGGAAGATACGGGCGCTTGAGGCTCCCGATCACGAAGCGGTTGAGATGGTCGGCACTTGGGCCCGAGATCGACGTGAAGGAGGCGATGCGGTCATCGGCCACCGCGCGGGAGAGGTACTCCCAGACGCCGACCGAACCCCAGTCGTGCGCCAGGACGTGCACGGGTCCAGCCGGACTCGTCGCGCGGATCACGGCGTCGAAGTCGTCCGCGTAGCGGGCCATCGTGTAGGACGAAATCCCTTTGGGCACAGACGATTTACCGACACCACGGTTGTCGTAGCGAATGATGCGGTAACGCTCCTCGAGCAGTGGAACGACGCCATCCCACACCACGTGCGAGTCGGGCCAGCCGTGCACCATCACCACGGTGGGACCGTCGGGGTTGCCCTGTTCGTAGACGGCGATGCGCACGCCGTCGGCGCCGTCGACGATTCGTTCGGTGACTCCGTGACCGATCGCAGCTGATGACATCGAACCTCCGAAGGTAACTGTGACGGTAAGTACCTCATACCGTCGGTATCGAATCAACCGACCCTGCCGCGCCGTGGCACGGGTGTCAAGGTCAGCCTTCTTCGAGTTCCCGCCTGAGCTCGCGGTTTCGCTCGATGCGCCGGCGCGCGTCGAAGGCGCGCATCCGCTGCGGGTAGCCGATCTTCTGCACGTCGTAGACGGGGATGTTGAGCTTATCGCTGAGACGCCGGGCGCCCTTGTCGCCACCGGCGCGGCGTCTGGTCCACTCTCCGTCCGCCGCCACCAGAACCACGGTGACTTCGGTGACGGTGGTCTTCGGTTCGACGAACGCCTCGACGCCGTGATGCTCGGCGACCCACTGCCGGAGATACTTCAGATCGGCGCCCGTGTCCGCCCGCTCTCCGCCGCCAGAGGCACCCTTGGAGCCGCGACGGCGAAACGTGTCGAACAGTCCCAAAGTGGATCCCTCTCCCTTCGATGTCGCCTTCAATGGTGCCAGAGGACGAAGTCGACGCGTCTGCGACGACCGACGGGCACGGACGTGACAGGATGGGTGCCGAGCATTTTCGGCCCATTACGAGCGACCGTTCGAGGAGTCAAAGCACATGGCCATCACCGTCCAGATGCCCGCACTCGGTGAGAGCGTCACCGAGGGCACCGTCACGCGATGGCTGAAGCAAGAAGGCGACACCGTCGAGGTCGATGAGCCCTTGCTCGAAGTGTCCACCGACAAGGTCGACACCGAGATCCCGTCGCCCGCCGCAGGCGTGCTGACCAAGATCATCGCCAACGAGGACGACACCGTCGAGGTCGGCGGCGACCTCGGCACGATCGGCGACGCCAGCGAAGGCGGCGGTGAGAGCGCTCCCGCTGCCGAGGAGAAGGCCGAGCCCGAGCCGGAACCGGAACCGGAGGCAGAGCCGGAAACCGAGGCCAAGGAAGAGCCTGCCGCCGCACCGAGTGCCGGTGGTGGCGAATCCACCTCGGTCGTGATGCCGGAACTGGGCGAGTCCGTCACCGAGGGCACCGTCACGCGGTGGCTCAAGAAGGTGGGCGACAGCGTCGAGGTCGACGAAGCGTTGGTCGAGGTGTCCACCGACAAGGTCGACACCGAGATCCCGTCTCCGGTCGCAGGCACGCTGCTCTCGATCACCGCCGAAGAGGACGACACGGTCGCCGTCGGTGGTGAGCTGGCCAAGATCGGTGACGCGGGCGCCGCACCGAAGGCCGAGGAGCCCAAGCCCAAGCCCGAACCCAAGCCCGAACCCAAGCCCGAGCCGGAACCGGAGCCAGAACCAGAACCAGAACCAGAACCAGAGCCGAAGGCTGAGGAGCCCAAGCCAGAACCCAAGCCCGAGCCGAAGCCGGAGCCCGAAGCGGCGCCCGCCGCGCAGGCACCCGCGGGTGATGGCAGCCCGTACGTGACGCCTCTGGTCCGCAAGTTGGCCGGCGAGAACGGCGTCGACCTGTCCTCGGTGAAGGGCACCGGTGTCGGAGGCAGAATCCGCAAGCAGGACGTGCTTGCCGCGGCGGAGGCCAAGAAGGCGCCCGCACCGTCGGCACCGGCTCCTGCGGCGGCCCAGGCGCCCGCGGCGAAGGCGGCCGCAGCTGCGCCTGCCCTGGCCCATCTGCGTGGCACCACGCAGAAGGCCAACCGCATCCGTCAGATCACCGCCAAGAAGACACGCGAATCTCTGCAGACGACAGCACAATTGACGCAGACCCACGAGGTCGACCTGACCAAGATCGTGGCACTGCGGGCCCGCGCCAAGGCGACCTTCAAGGAGCGCGAGGGCGTCAACCTCACGTTCCTGCCGTTCTTCGCCGTCGCAGTGATCGACGCCCTCAAGGCGCATCCGAACGTGAACGCGAGCTACAACGAGGACTCCAAGGAGATCACCTACTACGACGCCGAGCATCTCGGCTTCGCGGTCGACACCGAGCAGGGCCTGCTCTCCCCCGTCGTCCACAACGCGGGTGACCTGTCGCTTGGCGGGCTCGCGAGGGCGATCGCCGACATCGCGGCACGCGCCCGGTCGGGCAACCTCAAGCCCGACGAGTTGTCCGGCGGCACGTTCACGATCACGAACATCGGTAGCCAGGGCGCCCTGTTCGACACGCCGATCCTGGTACCGCCGCAAGCCGCCATGCTGGGCACCGGCGCCATCGTCAAGCGCCCGCGCGTCGTGGTCGACGAAAACGGCAACGAGTCGATCGGCGTGCGGTCGGTCTGCTACCTGCCACTGACCTACGACCACCGACTCATCGACGGGGCCGACGCTGGACGATTCCTGACCACCATCAAGCGGCGCCTCGAAGAAGGAGCGTTCGAGGCCGACCTCGGACTGTAGATCTCGTGGCGCATGCCGTTATCGCGATTGCCGGTTCTTCGGGACTGATCGGTTCGGCGCTGACGTCGGCCCTACGGGCAGCAGACCACCGGGTCCTGCGGCTGGTACGACGAGCACCGTCCAACGCCGACGAGGTGTTCTGGAACCCCGACACCGGGGAGTTCGACGCAGGCGCCTTGCGTGGCGTGGACGCGGTCGTCGACATGTGCGGCGTCAGCGTCGCGGGCCGGCGATGGTCTGGGGCGTTCAAGCAGAGCCTGCGGGACAGCCGCATCGGCCCCACCGAGGTGCTCTCGAGGGCGGTCGTCGAGGCGGGTGTGCCGGTGTTGATCAACTCGAGCGCGGTGGGCTACTACGGCGATGCGCGCGATCGGGTGCTCGACGAGTCGGCCCCGGCCGGGCGCGGGTTCCTCGCCGGACTGTGCGAGGACTGGGAGGCTGCCACCGAATCCGCCAGCGTCGCAGGCGTGCGAGTGGTGCTAATGCGCACCGGCCTGGTGCTCTCGCCGTCCGGGGGCATGCTTGCCCGCCTCAAGCCGATCTTCTCGCTCGGACTCGGCGCGCAGCTGGGCAACGGTCGCCAGTACATGCCGTGGATCAGCCTGGAGGACGAGGTGCGGGCGCTGCTGTTCGCGATCGGACACGACGAGCTCGCCGGGCCGGTCAACGGGACCGGACCCGCACCGGTGACCAACGCGGAGTTCACCGCCGCTCTCGGTCGTGCGGTCAACCGGCCGACGCCCATGCTGGTCCCTGGGTTCGCGCTGCGCGCCCTGCTCGGCGAGTTCGCGGACGAGGGACTACTCGGTGGGCAACGCGCGATTCCGGCGGCACTCGAGCGGGCCGGATTCGAGTTCCACCACAACACCATCGGCGAAGCGATGGCCTACGTCACCGCGCCGAAGGGTTCTTACGACGCGTAGCGTCGACGTCATGGCCGCAGCATCGGTCCGGTCGTCGGACGCGCAGATCGACGTGCGACGTCTCGGCTCCGTCGACTACCTCACCGCGTGGCAGATGCAGCGTGAGTTGGCCGATGCCAGGGTGGCGGGCGGACCCGACACGCTGCTGCTTCTCGAACATCCCGCGGTGTACACGGCGGGCAGGCGCACCGAGCCGCAAGAGCGGCCGGTCTCCTCGGCCACCCCCGTCATCGACACAGACCGCGGCGGCAAGATCACCTGGCATGGACCCGGCCAGCTGGTCGGCTACCCCATCGTCGGCCTGACTCAGCCGCTGGACGTGGTGAAGTTCGTACGCCGCCTTGAGGATTCGCTGATCGCAGTGTGCGCCGGCCTCGGCCTCACCACGGGACGCGTCGATGGCCGGTCGGGGGTCTGGGTGCCCGCCGACGACGTCCGGCCTGCCCGCAAGATCGCCGCGATCGGCATCCGGGTGGCGCGCGGGACCACCCTCCACG
>JAOPWT010000574.1 GCA_025965555.1 Mycobacterium sp. | reverse complement strand
CTCGATCGGCCGACCTGCCGACGCGGCGAGCGCCATGATTTCGGAGTCTGGCCGGAACCGGGACGCGGCGGCCTCGATTGCGTCGAGTTCGGCGTCGACCTCCCGGCGGGCGAGGGGCAGCGATGCGGCGTCGTGGACGATGATCTGCATGTCGGTGGTCCAGCGCTGCCACCGGCTGTGTGCGATGTCGGGTGCGCCGAGTATCACGAGCCGCGCGACACCGTCAGGTGCGGTGAATAGCTCGGGGCCATCACCGGGGCCGGAGTGAGGTTGCGCCGCTTGGTCATTGGCGGTGTCGACGGTGCGGGGGACTCGTAGGTCTGTGGGGGGACCGGTGCGGGGTCATAGGTCTGTTGAGGGGCGGGGTCTTGGGTCGCTTGGGGGGTGTATTCGGGCACCGGGGTTGCTTGGGTCACCGGTGCCTGCTCGACGGTGATTTCAGGGGCGTCCGGCGGAGTGGTTGCGGCAAGCCCGGGGGGAGCCGCATCGGTGGCGGTTGTCACGGGGCCGGGGGCCGCGGGCACGTCGAAGGCGGCCGCCGGGCCTTGTTCCGGTGCAGGATCGATGGCGACGACGGGCGCTTCGGTCGAGGGCGGTTTGATGGTGTCGGCGTAGGCCAGGGCTGAGGTGCCCGCGACGGCGGCGACGCCTAGGCCGGCCAGCGCCCACGACGCGGCTCTGGCGCGACGCAATCCCGAACGGGGTGAATCCATACCACCGATGCTGGCAGCCGATTCTTCGAACCTTCGAAGAACTCACATGGCACGCTCGTCGGGTGTCCGACCGAATCACAGCGCCGAGACTGTTGATCGTCGAGGACGACCGCGCACTGAGCGCAATGCTCGTCGAGCTGTTCACCGACGAGGGTTACCAAGTGGACGTCGCCTACGACGCCCAGCAGGGACTTCACCGCGGCCTGACGCAGCGCCACGACGCACTCATCGTCGATCGCGGGCTGCCGGTCAGGGACGGTCTCGAACTCGTCACGTCGCTGCGGTCACGGGGGATCGCGACACCAATCCTGGTGCTGACCGCGCGCGGTGCACTCGCCGACCGGGTCGACGGACTCGACGCCGGCGCGCAGGACTACCTGGTCAAACCCTTCGAGGTGCCCGAATTGCTGGCCCGGATGCGCGCGCTGGTGCGACGGCCGAACGGCAATTCGACACTACGGGCCGCCGGCCTGTCCTTGGATCGGGTGACCCGCACCGTCAGCCGCCCCGGCGTGGGTGCCGACGTCGAACTCTCCGAACGCGAAGCCGCGCTGCTCGGCGTCCTGATGAGCACTCCCGGGCGCATCTATACCCGCGGCCAGCTCCTCAGCTCGGCATTCGAAGGGGTCGACAATCCCGGTGTGGTCGACACCTACGTGCACTACCTGCGTCGCAAACTGGGCCGCGGCATCGTGCGCACCGTTCACGGCACGGGATACCGCCTTGGAGTCGGATGACGCCCCGTAGCGACCTGGCCGTCGTGCGGCGCGCAGGCCGGATCGCCGCGCTGCAGGCCTCACTGGCGTTGGCCGCGGTGCTGCTGGTCGTCGGTGCGGTGATCTTCGTCGTCGACGTGCAGGTGCAGAAACGTCAGATCGCCGATCAGCTGACGTCGGTCGCCGCGATGGCCGATGACGCCACCGACCCCCCGCCGGGAATACAACTCGTCCTGCGGGATCTCGCCGGGAAGGTGACGGCTAGTGCTGATGGCTTGCCGACCGCCGAACTCCTAGGGCGTCCGGCGGGGTTCTCCGACGTGCGCATCGGCGGTGCGCCGCACCGCGTTCTCGTGGCCGACAAACCCCAAGGCCGGGTGGTGGCCTTGCTCGCGCTGGATTCCTACCAAGCGGGACGACGCCGGTTGCTGCTGGCGCTGGGCACCGCGGAACTGGCCGGAATCCTGGCTTCGATCGGCGTTGTCATCCTGCTCACGCGGCGTTCCCTTCGTCCGCTCACCGAAGCCTTGGCCCTGCAGCGGCGGTTCGTCGCCGACGCCTCCCATGAGCTTCGCGCCCCATTGACGGTGCTGCACACCAGAATTCAGTTGCTCGGCCGCCGATTCGACGACGGCGACGCCCACCAGGCCAAGGAGCAGATCGAGGCGCTCGCCGCCGACACCCGGGTGCTCGGCGAGGTGATCGAAGATCTGCTGGCGTCGGCCTCGATGGCCGGCAACGGCGTGCCCCGCGTCCGCGTCGACGTCGCCGCCGTCGCCGCGGACGTCCACGCCAGCATGGCAGAGCACGCCGAGTCCGCGGGAGTAACCCTAGTCGTGACACGCGACGTCGATACGGCCGCAACGGAGTTCACCGTGCTGGGATCGGCTGCGGCGCTGCGCCGTGCCCTTACCTCCCTGGTCGACAACGCCCTTGCCCACGGACACGCCGGCGGTTCAATCGACATCCATCTCCGACGGCGCGGAGCGGACGTCGTCGTGGACGTGCGTGACGACGGCGTTGGTGTCGATCCCAACGCGATGAAGACCATATTTACCCGGTTCTCCCACGGCCACGGCCATACCGCGACCACGGGACGCGAACGCTACGGCATCGGACTGGCGCTGGTCCGCGAGATCGCCATCGCCCACCACGGCGACATCTCCGTCGCACCAACCCCTGGTGGCGGAGCGACGTTCGTCCTCACCCTCGCCGCCGCCCCCTCCGCCTGACACCCAAGACTGCGTGCGTACGACGACGCAGGTGATGCGGGGCCGTTGATGAGGGCGGGGGCAAGAACGACGCTCAGTGCGGTAGTTGCGAATGCGGTCATCACCACGCATCGGGTTGTGCGACTCAGGGTAACCATGGCCAACCCCTGGTCATCCATCGTTCCCCCTTGCTCGACGCTTTGCCCGTCGACGCCGTTGATTGGTGACGAAACCGTGTCGGGGACGACGGCGACGCAGCCGTCACGATTAGGTCGTGTGGTGTGATTTCAACCACGGCGCGGTTCTTGACGGCTGGTGAGGCGAGCTGAGGCAACGCTACGCAGAACGCAGTGCCAACCCGTTCGGGACAGCGGTGATAGGGCATTGGCGATTGCGCCCAGCTTTACTGTAAAACGTCGGATGCCTTCTTTGGCAACGGCTTTCACCACGTCATGCGCAACGGATGCGGTGAAAGCCGAGGCATGGTGAGGCATTCCTAACCACTGGGGCCGAATTCAGCCGGGGGACAACACTTCTGTTCTTTGGAGAGCCTTGGCTCGCTGGCGCGATCACGGTACAGCTATGTTTCATGGAACCCGTGAGTGTCGACAACCATGCGCCGTCGGTCAACGGCGAAGATCCTCGTTCGGCCGAGGACGACTTCCTCCACGACGCGGAGCCGCATCACGGCGCCGCCGGCGGCCGATTGAACTGGCTGCGGGCCGCGGTGCTGGGCGCCAACGACGGGATCGTCTCGGTGGCAGGCATCGTCGTCGGCGTCGCAGGGGCCACCACGGCGACGGGCCCGATACTTACCGCCGGGCTAGCCGGGCTGGCCGCGGGATCGGTGTCGATGTCGTTGGGCGAATATGTGTCGGTGTCCTCACAGCGAGACAGCGAGATCGCCCTGCTGGCCAAGGAGCGCCGCGAACTCGAACTCATGCCCGAAGCCGAGCTGGCCGAGCTAGCCGCGATCTATGAGACCAAGGGCCTTTCGCCGCACACCGCCGCACGGGTTGCCAAGGAGTTGCACGCCCACGACGCGCTCGCGGCACACATGGACGCCGAGCTGAACATCGATCTCCACCACGTCGCCAATCCGCGGCAGGCCGCCGCCGCGTCGGCGGCCTCGTTCACCATTGGGGCGGTACTGCCCCTGCTGGCGATCTTGTTGCCGCCTGCTGCATGGCGGGTGCCGGTGTCAGTC
>JAOPWT010000565.1 GCA_025965555.1 Mycobacterium sp. | reverse complement strand
ATGATCGAGACCGTGACGATGGAGGCGACCACCTACGCGCCCGCACCGCAACGGTTCGAGGCGGGTACGCCGATGACGTCACAGGTCGTCGGGTTGGCCGCCGCCGCACGCTATCTGCGGGACATCGGGATGGACGCGGTCGAGGCGCACGAGCACGAACTGGTGGCCGCCGCACTGGAGCGACTCTCGGAGATCGACGCGGTCCGCCTCATCGGCCCGCTCTCGATGGAGGGTCGCGGGTCGCCGGTCAGCTTCGTGGTCGACGGCGTTCACGCGCACGACGTCGGACAGGTGCTCGACGACGAGGGCATCGCGGTCCGCGTCGGGCACCACTGCGCGTGGCCCCTGCACCGGCGGTTCGGCATCGCCGCCACCGCGCGGGCTTCCTTCGGCGTCTACAACACGCTCGACGAGGTGGACCGTCTGGTCGCGGGCGTCAAGCGGGCCGTGGAGTTCTTCCGGTGAGACTCGAGCAGATGTACCAGGAAGTGATCCTCGATCACTACAAGCACCCGCATCACCGCGGATTGCGGGAGCCGTTCGGCGCGGAGGTCCATCACGTCAACCCGACCTGCGGGGACGAGGTGACGCTGCGCGTCGCGTTGTCCGAGGACGGCGAGACGGTCACCGACATCTCATACGACGGGCAGGGCTGCTCGATCAGCCAGGCGGCGACGTCGGTGCTCACCGATCAGGTGATCGGCCAGAGCGTGGGTGCTGCGCTCAAGACCGTCGCGGCGTTCACCGAGATGATCTCGTCGCGCGGGAACGTCGAAGGGGACGAGGACGTCATCGGCGACGGTATTGCCTTCGCAGGTGTTGCCAAGTACCCGGCTCGGGTGAAGTGTGCGTTGTTGGGCTGGATGGCATTCAAGGCCGCACTGGCGGAGGCCAGGCCATTGGATGAAGCATTGGCGGAGGCCAGGCCATTGGACCAAGCGCTGGCGGAGGCCGGCGACGATGTGGAGGAACGACCATGAGCGAAACGGCTTCGGACGAAGTGTTGGCCGATCTCGAGGAGGCCATGCGTGACGTGGTCGACCCCGAGCTGGGGATCAACGTCGTCGACCTCGGGTTGGTCTACGGACTGAACATCGAGGAGGGCGAGGCAGGCTCGAAGGTGGCGTTGATCGACATGACGCTCACCTCGGCCGCCTGTCCCTTGACCGACGTCATCGAAGACCAGTCCCGCACTGCTCTGGTCGGCGCAGGTCTGGTCAACGAAATCAAGATTAACTGGGTGTGGAACCCGCCGTGGGGCCCGGACAAGATCACCGAGGACGGCCGCGAGCAGCTCAGGGCGCTCGGCTTCACCGTCTAACCCCCTTGGTGCCTGCCGGCACACGGGCCGCTGTTCGACGGCCGCACGTTCACGGACGTGGCCTGCAGGCTGCCGTCGTTCGCCTTGGCGCCCTGCGCCATGAGGCACTGACCGGCGGTGATCACGGACGGATCGGCGGTGCTGCGTTTGGCATAGCGCGTGTCTGGCGTCACCGTCACCGTGGCTTGCTCGTTGTTCGCGGTGGTGAGCGTGATCGTATTGCCGCCGACCGAGGCCACGGTGCCCATCGTCGCGCGTCCGCCGTGTGTACCAGGCGGTACGCACTGTCCGTGGTCGGCGGCGCCGAAGAGCACAGCCGCTGCGGTCACGGAGGGGGATCCGGCGCTGTCCTTCGTGGGACGGGCGACGAGGCAGTCACCTGCCGTCACGTCGGTCAGTTGAGCAGTGGTGAGCTGCATGACCCGGGTCGTGGGCGTGACGTCGACGGTGGCCGGTCCATCGGGGCCGGTCAACGTGATCGTGGCGCCCGACACCGCGCCGACAATGCCGGAGGTGCGATCCTTGCCCTCCGCCGCCGGTGCCTGGCCCGACGAGATCGCCGACGGTGACGAACTCGTCGCCGGCTTGCTTGAGTTGCTCGAGGCCGTCGATGACGTGCCCGACGAGCCGCAGGCTGCAAGCGACAATGCCGCCAGACCTGCGAGGGTCGCTGCGCCGCAACGGGACACGCGTGTTGACGAGGTCATGGCCCCACCATCCGCGCACCGACTGCCGGTGCGCTTCGACGATGGTGTGAGGTTGCTACGAAGGGATGTCTAGGCTGGGGGCAATGGACAACGAGGCCTACGTCACCACGCGCCGCCAACTCCGAGGCATCGCCGAGAGCTTCATCGCCGGGCCGCAGTACCGGTCCGCCGGAACCATTCGGCTGGCTGTGCGCGCCGACGGCTTCACCGGAGTGTCGATACCCGTGGCAGTGCACGGCACCGAACTCGTCTGGGGTGAGGACGGCGCGCCGCTGACGGGAACGGTCGGCGCGCTCGCCGCCGCGACGAGCCTGGACGTCGGGCCGCCCGAAGGCGTCTACGAGATAGCCGATCCGCTGCCCGCCGATGCAGTGCTGAACATCGACGCGGAGGCCGCGGAATTCATCCATCGCAGTCTGTACGCGGGCGGATTTGCCCTCAAAAGCACTCTGCCGGAACAGCATCCGGTGCTGTGGCCCGAACACTTCGACGTCGCCGCCACAGAGGACGAGGTGAACTACGGCGTCTCCCCCGGCGATGACTTCCACCCGCTGCCGTACGCATACGTCGGCCCGTGGACCTCGCGGATCGGGGTGTTCTGGAACGCTCCGTTCGGGGCATTCGTCGTGCTGGACCCGTCGCACGACGTGGATCAGCTCGCCACTGACATCGTCGACTTCTTCGAGCGCGGCCGTGCGGAGCTGTGAATCACGCGGGCCGCGGAATCCTCGCGCCACCAGCCGCGTTGAACCGCTCCATGAGCCCCGAAGGCGTGATTGAGCTGTTTGAACCGCTGACCGTCCGGTCGATGACCATCCCCAACAGGTTCGCCATGGCCCCCATGACGCGACAGGCGTCGCCAGGGGGAGTGCCCGGCCCCAACGTCGCCGAGTACTACGCGCGTCGGGCAGCGGGCGGCGTCGGCCTCATCATCACCGAAGGAATCCGACTGCCCGACCCCGCCGCGGGCTTCCCGTCGTCGATCCCCACACTGGCAGGCGACGACGTGCTGGCGGGTTGGCGCCGCGTGACCAATGCGGTCCACGCCAACGGCGCCGTCATCGCCGCCCAGCTGTGGCACCAGGGTGCCGAGCGAGGTGACGCCGACGGCGTCGTGCCGGTGAGCCCATCCGGCGTCAACGGATTGGGGGAGTCGAAGGGGCGCGCGCTGGCGACGGACGAACTCGCCGACGTGGCAGCTCAATTCGCAGTGGCGGCTCGCCACGCGCGCGAGGCCGGCTTCGACGCCGTGGAGATCCACGGAGCGCACGGCTACCTGCTCGACGAATTCTTCTGGACGAAGACCAACCGTCGCACCGACGGCTACGGTGGCGCACTCGACGGCCGGACGCGATTTCCTGCCGAGGTCGTGGCTGCCGTGCGCGCCGCCGTCGGCCAGGACTTCCCGATAATCTTCCGCTTCTCGCAGTGGAAGGGCACCGATTACGACGCCTCCATCGTCAGCGACCCCACCGAGCTACAAGAACTGCTGGGGCCACTGGTGGACGCCGGTGTCGACGTCTTCCATCCGTCCACCCGCAGGCACTACGCGCCGGCGTTCCCCGACGCAGATCCGGTGCTCAGCCTGGCCGGTTGGACGAAGAAGGTGACGGGCACCCCCGTGGTCGCGGTCGGCTCGGTCGGCCTGGACACCGCGTTCCGGGATGAAGGGCCGCGCAAGGTGATCGCCCCGGCGCCCGCTGACCAGGTCATCACACAATTCGAGGCCGGTGAGTTCGACGTCATCGCCATCGGCCGCGCGCTCCTCGCCGATCCGGCGTGGGTGAACCGGCTGCGAGAGGACAGGTTGGATGGGTTCGATGGTTATGAAGCGGAGTCCGCGCTGAGCGCCCTGCGCTGATTGCTTTTAGCTGACCACATAGTGGGAACAAGCAGGTAGAGCCCAACGTTAGGAGAGACGTGAGTACGCAAGACATCACCACCGAACAATTCAACGACACCATCACCGACAACGAGATCGTGCTTGTCGACTTCTGGGCGGAGTGGTGCGGGCCGTGTCGCGCCTTCGCGCCGACCTACGCCGCCTCCTCCGACAAGCATCCCGACGTCGTGCACGCCAAGGTCGACACCGAGGCCGAGCAGGGACTCGCAGCCGCCGCGGAGATCCAGGCGATCCCCACACTGATGGCCTTCAAGAAGGGCCACATGGTCTTTCGGCACTCCGGCATGCTGCCCGCGAAGGACCTCGAGGACGTGATCGGCCAGATCAAGGAACTCGACATCGACGCCGCGATCGCCGAGCAGGCCAAGGCAGAAGAGGTCTAGCGGCCGCACGCGATAGCGTGCAGTCCGTGAGCGAGCAGAGCGAGCCCCTTGTCCTCGTCGACCATCCGCAGCCCCATGTGGCGCTGGTGACGCTGAACAGGCCGGAGCGCATGAACTCGATGGCGTTCGACGTCATGGTTCCACTCAAGAAGGCGCTCGACGAGCTCACCTTCGACAACGACACCCGCGTGGTGGTGTTGACCGGTGCGGGCCGAGGCTTCTCGTCAGGCGCCGACCACAAATCGGCGGGCTCGGTGCCGCACGTCGCTGGGCTGACCCGGCCGACGTTCGCGCTGCGGTCCATGGAAGTGCTCGACGACGTGATTCTCGCCATACGGAAGATGCACCAGCCCGTCATCGCGGCGGTCAACGGGGCGGCCATCGGCGGCGGCTTGTGTCTGGCATTGGCGTGCGACATCAGGGTCGCGGTCGACGGCTCCTACTTCCGCGCGGCGGGCATCAACAACGGTCTGACCGCCAGCGAGCTGGGCCTGTCCTACCTGCTGCCCAAGGCAATTGGCACGTCACGGGCCTTCGAGTTGATGCTGACCGGCCGCGACGTCGACGCCGCGGAGGCCGAGCGCATCGGGTTGGTGTCACGGACGGTTCCCGACGGAGCTCTGCTGGACACCTGCTACGAGATGGCTCAGCGCATCGCGGCGTTCTCGCGGCCGGGGATCGAGTTGACCAAGCGCACGCTCTGGAGTGGACTGGAGGCCGGTAGCCTGGAGGGTCACATGCAGGCTGAAGGCCTTGGCCAACTCTACGTGCGCCTGCTCACCGCCAACTTCGAAGAAGCGGTAGCTGCGCGCGCCGAGAAGCGGCCCGCTGTCTTCACCGACGACAAGTAAGACGAAAGTAGGAGTGCAGCGTGATCACCGCAACGGACCTCGAGGTCCGCGCTGGCGCGCGTACGCTGCTGGCCATCGATGGCGCCGCGCTGCGGATCCAACCGGGCGACCGGATCGGCCTCGTCGGCCGCAACGGCGCAGGCAAGACCACCACGATGCGAATCCTTGCAGGCGAGGGCGAGCCCTATGCGGGCACCATCGACCGGACTGGTGAGATCGGCTATCTGCCACAGGATCCCAGAGAGGGTGACCTGGACATGCTGGCCCGCGACCGGGTTCTCTCGGCGCGCGGCCTCGACACGCTGATGTCCGATCTGGAGAAGCAGCAGACGATCATGGCCGAGGTCGCCGACGACGCGGCAAGGGACAAGGCGGTCAAGCGCTACGGACAGCTCGAGGAGCGCTTCGCCGCCCTCGGCGGATACGCCGCCGAAAGCGAGGCGGGTCGCATCTGCGCCAGCCTCGGCCTGCCGGACCGCATCCTGACCCAGTCGTTGCGGACGCTTTCCGGCGGTCAGCGACGTCGCGTCGAACTGGCCCGCATCCTGTTCGCGGCGTCGGATACGGGCTCGGGGTCCGACACCACGCTGCTGCTCGACGAGCCCACCAACCACCTCGACGCCGACTCGATCGGATGGCTGCGCACGTTCCTGCAGAACCACACCGGGGGCCTGGTCGTGATCAGCCACAACGTGGACCTGCTCGCCGACGTCGTCAACAGGGTGTGGTTCCTCGACGCCGTGCGCGGCGAGGCCGACGTGTACAACATGGGCTGGCAGAAGTACCTCGATGCGCGCGCCACCGACGAACAACGCCGACGCCGCGAACGGGCCAATGCCGAACGCAAGGCAGGCGCCCTGCGGACGCAGGCGGCCAAGATGGGGGCAAAGGCCACCAAAGCGGTTGCCGCGCAGAACATGCTGCGTCGTGCCGACCGGATGATGGCCTCGCTGGACGAGGAACGCGTAGCCGACCGGGTCGCCAAGATCAGGTTCCCGACGCCCGCCGTGTGCGGCCGCACCCCGTTGGTGGGCAAGGGGCTGACCAAGACGTACGGTTCGCTCGAGATCTTCACCGGCGTCGACCTGGCGATCGACAAGGGGTCCCGCGTCGTCGTCCTCGGACTCAACGGCGCGGGCAAGACCACGCTGTTGCGCATCTTGGCGGGGGCCGAAGCCGCCGATGCCGGAGTGATCGAGCCGGGGCACGGACTCAAGCTGGGCTACTTCGCGCAGGAACACGACACGATCGACGGTCTCGCGTCGGTGTGGGAGAACATCCGCCACGCCGCGCCCGACACCGGCGAACAGGATCTACGGAGCCTGCTCGGTGCCTTCATGTTCACCGGCCCCCAGCTCGACCAGCCTGCGGGCACGCTGTCGGGCGGCGAGAAGACCCGGCTGGCTCTGGCCGGTCTGGTGGCCTCGACCGCCAACGTGCTGTTGCTCGACGAGCCCACCAACAACCTCGATCCCGCCTCCCGCGAACAGGTGCTGGATGCCCTGCGCAGCTACCTCGGCGCAGTGGTCCTGGTGACCCACGATCCCGGTGCCGCCGAGGCGCTGGATCCGCAGCGAGTCGTGTTGCTGCCGGACGGAACCGAGGACTACTGGTCCGACGATTATCGCGACCTCATCGAATTGGCTTGATCCTGCAATGTGATTGAAGATTTCCCCGCTGGGTATCTGTAGGTATCCAGGAAATGGGGAGATGCAGATGAGAGAACTGGACAAGTCCAGGAACGAATTGCTCGACGAGCTGCGCAACGCCTATGAAAAGGGTGCCAGCATACGGTCCCTGGTAGCTACCACGGGGAAGTCGTACGGCTCGATCCACAGTATGCTGCGCGAGTCCGGCACCACCATGCGCAGTCGCGGCGGCCCGAACCACCGCCGTCGCCACTAGCTACTGTTGGCGAACAGACGCCTCGACCAAATCGAGAACCGCAGTGAGCCTCTCGGGATCGTCGCCAGAGGCAAGCCTGGCGACGAGCCCGTCGAGAACCAGATCGAGATAGGTCTGCAGCACGTCGCTCGGCACGTCGTCACGCAGGCGTCCCGCCTGCTTCTGCCTCCGAAGCCGTTCCGTGGTGGCATCGGACAACTCGACTGACCGCTCCGCCCAACCCCGGTGAAACGCCGGGTCGTTGCGCAGCTTCCTGGCGATCTCCAGTCTCGTGGCGAGCCAGTCGAACTGTTCGGGAGCGGCCAGCAGGTCACGCATCACCTGGATGAGGCCTTCGCGGGCCGCCACCTCCGCCATTCGTTCGGCATCTTCTCTAGCCAGTTCGAAGAACAGTGTGTCCTTGTCGCGGAAGTGATGGAAGATCGCGCCGCGCGACAGCCCGATGGTCTGCTCGAGCCGCCGCACGGTCGCGCCCTCGTATCCGTGTTGCGCGAAGCACCGCCGGGCACCGTCCAGGATCTGACGACGGCGTGCCGCCAGATGGTCATCGGTCACCCGTGGCACGGATATCTGTCTCCTCGCGCAAGCGCTCGTCGGTGGGCCGCGCCTACTGGGCCTTGAGCATGTTTCGCAGCACATACTGCAGGATGCCGCCGTTGCGGTAGTAGTCGGCCTCACCAGGAGTGTCGATGCGCACCACCGCGTCGAACTCGACCTTCGACCCGTCTTCCTTCGTGGCGGTGACGTGCATGGTCTTCGGCGTCGAACCCTCGTTGAGTGCTTCGATTCCGGAGATGTCGAACACCTCGGTGCCGTCCAGCTTCAGCGACGCCGCGGATTCACCAGGCGGGAACTGCAGCGGGACGACGCCCATTCCGATCAGGTTGGAGCGATGGATCCGCTCGAACGACTCGGTGATCACCGCACGCACGCCGAGCAGGCTGGTGCCCTTGGCCGCCCAGTCGCGCGAGGATCCGGAGCCGTACTCCTTGCCGCCCAGCACCACCAGCGGAATGCCTTGCTCCGCATAGTTCTGCGCTGCGTCGTAGATGAACGCCTGAGGGCCACCGTCCTGGGTGAAGTCGCGGGTGTAACCGCCCGAGACGTCGTCGAGCAGCTGGTTGCGGAGCCGGATGTTGGCGAACGTGCCGCGGATCATCACCTCGTGGTTGCCACGTCGTGAGCCATAGGAGTTGTAGTCCTTCTTGTCAACGCCGTGCTCTTCGAGGTACTGCGCGGCCGGGGTGCCCGCCTTGATGTTGCCTGCCGGCGAGATGTGGTCGGTGGTGACCGAATCACCAAGCAGGGCAAGGACTCTCGCACCCGAGATGTCGGTGACGGGCTCTGGTTCGGCGGGCATGCCATCGAAGTACGGCGGTTTGCGCACGTAGGTCGAGTTCGGATCCCAGTCGAACGTCTTGCCTTCCGGGGTGGGCAGGTTCCGCCAGCGCTCGTCGCCCTTGAACACGTCGGCGTAGCTGTCGGTGAACATCTTCCTGTCGATCGACGACGCG
>JAOPWT010000562.1 GCA_025965555.1 Mycobacterium sp. | reverse complement strand
TCCGGTTCGGCTACCTGCACATCGCCGTCTATGGGGCGATCGTCGCGACCGGCGCCGGGCTGCACACCGCGGCCTATTACGTCGAGGGTCACTCCGAGCTCGGCGCCGTGGGAACGGTGCTGTCCGTCGCCGTCCCGGTGGGCGTCTACATCGCGTTGGTCTTCCTGCTCTACGGGTTGATGGTGAAGAGCTGGGACGCGTTCCACGTCGTCCTCGCGGTGCTCACCGCCGCCGTGCTGATCGCGGCCGTGCTGTCCGCGGCCGCGGGTGTGCCCATGACGGCGTGCCTGCTGATCGTCACCCTGGCGCCGGTGGTCAGCGTGGTCGGCTTCGAGGTGCTGGGGCACCGGCACGCGCAGCAAGCCGTCAGTGCCAGTGTCGTGGACGGCGCTACGGGGTAAGGCTTCCAGCAAGGAGGCCGACATGCCGAAGATCGGTAAGAGCGGGCGAGCCAAGAAGTCTGAACTCCCCGGCACATTGCAGAAATCCCCTGCGAAGGCGCAGCAAACCTTCGCGGCGGCACACGATGCCGCGGCCGAGCAGTACGGCGACGAGGGCCGGGCCTACCGGGTGGCGTTCAGCGCCGTCAAGCACAGCTTCGAAAAGGTGGGCGACCGCTGGGAGGCGAAGGACGAGAAGGGGCCGTCGGATGAGCGTGCCCGCATCGGCGGCCTCGACGGCAAGGGCGCGGCGGCTGAGGGCGTCAACGCCAAGGCCACGAAGAAACACCTGATGGACGTCGCGAAGCGACTCGACATCGCCGGCCGGTCGAAGATGACCAAGGACGAGCTGGTCGAGGCGATCATGAAGGCCAATCGCAGGATCTCGGCCGAACGCCGCTGACGCTCAGCGCGCGGTGGCGTTGGGGTCGAAGGTCTCGAGCAACGAGCGTTCCTGCTCGTCCCTCATCAACGCCCGCGCCTTCTTGCGGGTGATCAGGATGCCGACGACGGCGAGCACCCAGATCGCGTACTGCACCGTCCAGGCCAGCCGGAACGAGTCGAACGAATACCCGCCCGCGGCGCCGAGGATGACGCCCATCGCCTGCATGACCAGTAGCGACGCGATGAAACCGCCCATGTTCACCATGCCCTGAGCGGTGCCGAGCGTGGCGCTCGGATTGAACGTCCGCGCGAAGTCGAACCCGACCATCGAGCCGGGGCCGCCGATCGAGATCACCGCGATGAGCACGATGAGCAGCCACAGGGGTGCGCGGCTGGGTAGCGCGAGCACAACGGTCCACACCAGCGCATTGCTGCCGATGATCGCCAGGACGATCCACGAGCGCCGGTGCGGATACCGCCCGGTGAAGATGCCGATCACGATGCCTGCCGCGATCGCGACGACCACGGAGATGGTCAACAGCGCGCCCGCCACGCCCGTGGACTGGCCTTGAGCGACGGTGAGGTACGGAACGCCCCACATCAGGCAGAACACCGTCACGGAGAACTGGGTGCCCATGTGCGTGAAGAATCCGAGTCGGGTGCCCGGCCGCAGCCAGACCGTCTTCACGCTGGACAGCACGGCGCGCACCGAAAGGTTGTCGGCCGCGACCACGCGCCCGCGTGGGGCGTCCTTGACCAGCACCAGGACCAAGACCATGGCGAGAACGCCGAAGGCCGCCACCGAGATGTAGGCGGTCGCCCACGTGGTTCCGGTGAGCAGGGCCAGAAAGGGCAGCGCCGAGAGCACCTGTCCGAGCTGTCCGCAGATGCCGGTGAGCTGGGTCAGCAGTGGCACCTGCTTCGGTGGAAACCAGTTCGGCACCAGTCGAAGAACCGAGATGAACGTGACGGCGTCGCCGAGCCCGACGATCGCACGAGCGCCGATCGCCAGTGGCAGTGATTCGGTCAGGGCGAGGAGCAGTTGGCCGCCTGCCATCAGGGCGGCGCCCGACACGATCAGCGCCCGCGAGCCAAAGCGGTCGAGGAGCACGCCCGCGGGCACCTGGGCGGCGGCGTAGACGACGACTTGGAGCACCACGAACGTCGACAGCACGCTGGGGCTGGCCGCAAACCGATCGGCGGCGTTGAGCCCGGAGACACCTAGCGTGGTTCGATCGAGCACGGCGACGATGTAGGCCAGCAGCCCCGTCGCCCAAATCATCCAGGAACGCACTCTGACAATCGTCGCGCACCATGGTGTCCGATGGCGAATCGATATTCCGAACACGACATCGACGTGTAAATCTCGCAAACTTGGGGAACGGTCTACAGTAGATTGATGCCACGTTGCGGACTCACGCCGAGAAGTGCCGTGACCGGCTGTTTGGGGGAGAAACCAGTTGCCTGAGTATCGGCTAGAGGAGCTGTCTGCCCTCTCGGGAGTCAGTATCCGCAACATTCGCGCCTACCGTGAGCGAGCTCTGCTCGAGCCGCCTCGCCGACAGGGTCGATCGGCGTATTACGACGACCGGCACCTGTCTCAGCTGAGAACGATCAACGAGCTGTTGCGCAAGGGATTCACCTCGGCGCACATCGCGGAATTCCTGTCCAGCACACGCCAAGGCCGCGATCTGGCCGACATCCTCGGACTGCAGCGAGCGATCTTCGGCCCTCCCCGTCAAGGCGCCGCCGTGGCCGTCGACATCGACGCAG
Organism: Mycobacterium sp.; assembly: GCA_025965555.1. Lineage (GTDB taxonomy): Bacteria > Actinomycetota > Actinomycetes > Mycobacteriales > Mycobacteriaceae > Mycobacterium. The sequence goes on along the minus strand of JAOPWT010000562.1, from coordinate 1,951 downwards.
ATGGTGACGAGGGGAAACGCCTTCTGCAGGACGGGCTGGCCAAGATCGTCGACGGTCGGCTGACGTTGGTCGACCCCACGATCGCGGAGATCGTCGGCGGCGCCACCGACCAGTTGCGCTACGTCCAGACGATCCTTCGGGTGGCCGATGGCATCACGGGTCTGCTCGACGAACTCGCGAAGTCGGTCGTCGAGGCCTTGGAGGTGAACCTGTTCGTCGGTGGCGGTCGCAACTACGTGCCCCGCCCCGAGGACATGGTCCAACTGCGCCAACTGGTGGACGACTACTGGGTCCTCGGCCGACGTGTCGTCGCCGACCAGTTCGAGGACGCGCTGCAACGGCATCTGGTCACCGCGGTAGCCGACTACACCACCGACATCGCACCCGGTGGACACTGGAACCCGAACGCGCGGTGATCCGCGGTCACACCCTGGTGGTGGCGGGGTCGCCGCCGAACCGCTGGGCCAGCCACACCGGAATGATCGCGAGCACGGTGAGCGCCGCGGCGACCACGTTGATCACGGGAGCCTGGTTGGGGCGGAACAGGTTTCCGAAGATCCAGATCGGCAGCGTCTGCACGGCGGGCCCTGCGGTGAAGGTGGTTACCACGATCTCGTCGAAGCTCAGTGCGAAGGCCAGGATCGCGCCCGCGACCAGTGCGCCGCGCATCATCGGGAAGGTGACGTAGCGGAAGGTCTGCCACGTCGACGCGCCCAGATCGGCCGACGCATCCTCGAGATCCGTGCCGAGCCTGCGCAACCGGGCCTGGGTGTTGTTGAAGACGATGACGATGCAGAACGTGGCGTGTCCGATGATCACGGTGGCCAGGCCGAGCGTGATGCCGAGCGCGGAGGTGAACGTGGCGTTCAGCGCGATGCCGGTGACGATGCCCGGCAGCGTGATCGGCAGGACCACCAGGAAGCTGATCGTGTTGCGGCCGAAGAACTGATGGCGTTGCACGGCGAAGGCGACCATGGTGCCGAGCACCAGCGCGATCGCGGTGGCACCGAGCCCGACGAGTACCGAGTTGCCCAGCGACGTCCACATGCCATCGCTGTTCCACGCGTCGGCCCACCAGCGCAGCGTGAGACCGCTTGGGGGGAAAGCGAACGTCCGCGACGAGTTGAAGGCGTTGACGACGACGAGCAGCAGCGGTGCGTAGAGGAACACCAGTACCAGCGCGGTCCATGCCCGGACCGCGCTGCGAGCACCGCTCGACAACATCAGACGTTCTCCAGTGCACCGGTGCGCCGCATGGCGAGCAGATACAGGACGACTGCTGCCAGCGGGATGATCGAGAGTGCCGCGGCCAGTGGCTGATTGTTGGCGGTGACCAGCTGCCCGTAGATGATGTTGCCGAGCATCTGGGTCTTGCCGCCGACGATGGTGACGGCGATGTAGTCACCGAGCGACAGCGAGAAGGTGAAGATCGAACCGGCGGCGATGCCGGGGAAGACCAACGGCGCCACCACCATTCGCAACGTCGAGAAGTCGGATGCGCCGAGATCCGAGCTGGCGTCGATGAGGTGGTTGGGGACGCGCTCGAACGCCGCGAACACCGGAATGATCATGTACGGCAGCCACAGATAGGTCAGCGTGATGACGGTGGCGACCAGGCCGTAGCCGGGGGTGTGCCCGGTGGCCCACGACAGCGGGCCCTGGGGGGACAACAGCACCCGCCACGCGTACGCCTTGACCAGGTAGCTCGCCCACAACGGGGTCGTGACCGCCACCACCAGCGCCAGGCGCATCCGTGGCGAGGCGATCTTCGCCATGTACAGCCCCAATGGGACGGCCAGCACCGCGCAGATGACGGTGACCAGCAGCGCCACCCCCACGGTGCGCAGGCTCACCGTACGGAAGACCTCGTCGGTCACCACGCGGACGATGTTGTCGCCAGTGACGGTGTGGACTACCGCTCCGGTGAACGAGTTGGTGGTCCAGAAGGCCG
>JAOPWT010000551.1 GCA_025965555.1 Mycobacterium sp. | reverse complement strand
CGACGGTGATGGGAGCTTGGAACATTGGCGCCAGTTCGAATCGGCAACTGCTCGGGCTTCTACGGTGACCGGCACGCCGCGATGCGGGAAATGGTGACCGGCGGCGAGCTCGACTACATCACCGGTGACTACCTGGCCGAACTGACCATGCTGATCCTGGCCCGCGACCGGGCCAAGTCGCCCGAACGCGGTTACGCGAAGACGTTCCTGACCCAGCTCGAGGACAGCCTTGGGACCGCGCTGGACAAGGGCGTGAAGATCGTCGCAAATGCGGGCGGACTGAATCCGGCCGGCTTGGCGGCCGCCGTGCGAGCACTGGCCGAGAGTCTCGGGCTCACCGTGAACGTCGCCCACGTCGAGGGTGACGACCTCGTTGGCCGCGCCGCCGAACTCGGTTTCGGCACGCCACCGGCGGGCGGGAGCGAAGCGACTGGGGAAAGCGTCCTGGCCGCCAACGCCTACCTCGGCGCGTGGGGCATCGTGGACTGCCTGAATGCCGGCGCACACGTCGTCGTGACCGGCCGGGTCACCGATGCGTCGGTCATCGTCGGCCCCGCCGCGGCTCACTTCGGCTGGAGCCGCACCGACTACGACGCCCTCGCCGGCGCGGTCGCCGCGGGCCACGTCATCGAATGCGGCACCCAGGCCACCGGCGGCAACTTCGCCTTCTTCACCGAACTTTCGGGTGCGTCCGACCTCATCCACCCCGGGTTCCCCATCGCCGAGATCGACGCCGACGGCTCGTCGGTGATCACGAAGCATCCGGGCACCGGTGGCCTGGTCAGCGTCGACACCGTCACCGCGCAACTGCTGTACGAGATCGGCGGCGAGCGCTACGCCAACCCCGACGTCACCCTGCGCGTGGACAGCCTGGCGCTGAGCGACGACGGGCCCGACCGGGTCCGGATCACCGGCGTCCGCGGCGAGGCGCCGCCGCCGACGCTCAAGGTGTCGGTGAACACCGTCGGCGGCTTCCGTAACGCGATGACGTTCGTGTTGACCGGCCTGGACATCGAGGCCAAGGCCGATCTGGTCCGACGCCAGCTGGAGGCCGGTCTGACGGTGAAGCCCGCGGAGCTGGAGTGGACATTGGCGCGTACGGACCATCCCGACGCCGACACCGAGGAGGCGGCCAGCGCACTGCTTCGTTGCGTGGTCCGCGACCCAGACCCCAAGAACGTCGGACGCCACTTCTCTTCGGCGGCAGTTGAATTGGCGTTGGCCAGCTATCCAGGATTCACCACCACCGCACCACCCGGTGATGGGCAGGTGTACGGGGTGTTCACCCCCGCCTACGTCGACGCCGCCGAGGTGCCGCACGTCGCCGTACACGCCGATGGCGCACGCACCTCGATCGCCACCCCCTCCGAGACCAGGGTGCTCGAGCCCGTCGCCCAGCCCGCCCTGCCCGAACCACTCCCCTCGGCGTCGACCAAGCGAATACCTCTGGGCCACATCGCCGGTGCCCGCAGCGGCGACAAGGGCGGCAACGCCAACGTCGGAGTGTGGGTACGCACCGACGACCAGTGGCGCTGGCTGGCCCACGCGCTGACGGTCGAGAGATTGCGCGAATTACTTCCGGAGACAAGCGATCTGCCGGTGACCCGATACCTGATGCCCAACCTGCGCGCCGTGAACTTCGTCATCGAGGGCATCCTCGGCAAGGGCGTGGCCCACCAGGCCCGCTTCGACCCGCAGGCCAAGGGTCTCGGCGAATGGCTGCGTGCCCGCCACCTCGACATCCCGGAGGTCTTGATGTCGCGAGATGGCGAGCCCCGGCGAGGACCGGAACGAGAGGGAACCGAGCAATGAGCGCAGATATCTGGACCACCCCCGAACGCGAACAGCTGCGAAAGACCGTGCGAGCGTTCGCCGAACGCGAGATCCTGCCCAACGTCGACGAGTGGGAGCGCACCGGCGACATCCCCCGCGATCTCCACCTCACGGCCGGCGAGGCGGGACTGCTCGGCGCGGGCATGCCCGAGTCCGTCGGCGGTGGCGGTGGTGACGGCGCCGATGCCGTCGTCATCTGCGAGGAGATGCACCAGTCTGGGGTGCCGGGGGGCGTCTTCGCATCCCTTTTCACCTGCGGTATCGCCGTGCCGCACATGATCGCCTCCGGCGACGAGCGGCTGATCGAGACCTACGTGCGACCGACGTTGCGCGGCGCCAAGATCGGCTCGCTGGCGATCACCGAGCCCGGCGGTGGGTCCGACGTCGGACACCTCAAGACCACCGCGCGCCGCGACGGGGACAGCTACGTCATCAATGGCGCCAAGACCTACATCACCTCCGGCGTGCGGGCCGACTACGTGGTGACCGCCGCGCGCACGGGTGGGCCGGGCGCCGCGGGCGTCTCGCTGATCGTGGTCGACAAGGCGACGCCCGGCTTCGAAGTGAGCCGCAAGCTGGAGAAGATGGGCTGGCGATCCTCGGACACCGCCGAACTGTCCTACACCGACGTGCGCGTGCCCGTGAGCAACCTGATCGGCGCCGAGAACAGCGGCTTCCTGCAGATCGCCGGGGCGTTCGTCAGCGAGCGCGTCGGGCTGGCCGCGCAGGCGTACTCGAGTGCGCAGCGCTGCCTCGACCTCACCGTCGAGTGGTGCCGCAACCGGGAAACATTTGGGCGGCCACTGATCTCGCGTCAGCAGGTGCAGAACACGCTGGCCGAGATGGCGCGCCGGGTCGACGTGGCGCGGGTGTACACGCGCTACCTCGTCGAGCGGCAGTTGGCCGGTGACGCCAACCTGATCACCGAGGTCTGCCACGCCAAGAACACCGCCGTCGAGTCGGGCGAGTGGGTGGCGAATCAGGCCGTCCAACTGTTCGGTGGCATGGGTTACATGTCCGAGTGCGAGGTCGAACGGCAGTACCGCGACATGCGCATCCTTGGCATCGGCGGGGGAACCACCGAAATCCTCACCAGCCTGGCCGCCAAGACGCTTGGATATCAGTCGTGAGCCAAGCAACAAGCGAAGCGGACCGCGCATCATGAGTGCACTGAAGTCCCTGGTCGACGTGACCGGCGCCGCGTTCACCGACGCGGCCGAAGCCATGATGACCAAGCTCACCGAACTCGACGCCGAGCACGCCAAGGCGCTGGCCGGGGGCAGTGCCAAGTCAGTCGAGCGTCATCACGCCCGCGGCAAGCTGACGCCACGCGAGCGCATCGAACTCCTGATCGACCCGGATTCGCCATTCCTGGAGCTGAGCCCACTCGCCGCATGGGGCAGCGACTTTCACGTCGGGGCCAGCGTGGTGACGGGGATCGGTGTCGTCGAAGGCGTCGAGTGCCTGATCGTCGGCAACGATCCCACCGTCAAGGGTGGCACCAGCAACCCGTGGACGCTGCGGAAGATACTGCGCGCCAACCAGATTGCTCGAGAGAACCGCTTGCCGGTGATCTCGCTGGTCGAGTCGGGCGGTGCGGACCTGCCAACGCAGAAGGAAGTCTTCATCCCCGGCGGACAGATGTTCCGCGACCTGACCCGACTGTCGGCGGCCGGCATCCCCACCATCGCCCTGGTGTTCGGCAACTCCACCGCGGGCGGCGCGTACGTGCCTGGCATGTCCGACCACGTCGTGATGATCAAGGAACGGTCGAAGGTCTTCCTCGCGGGACCGCCACTGGTGAAGATGGCCACCGGCGAGGAATCCGACGACGAGTCCCTCGGTGGGGCCGAGAT
>JAOPWT010000534.1 GCA_025965555.1 Mycobacterium sp. | reverse complement strand
AAGTGATCAGCGGGGTGGGCGATTCTTCGTTTGCAGACGGCAGCCGGGGCGGCGTGGTATCGATCGGCAGCTGCATGCCTACTCGGCTGAGCCGAACATCCGCTGCCTCACCATGGTCGCGAGATCGTTGAGAATCTGCATGTGGCCGCTGCTCCACTGCCGGGGCTGCGAATCCCAGACGCAGAGGGTGCCGATCGTCTGGTCGGCTTCGTTCGTGAGTGGCATGCCTGCGTAGGAAAGAATGGCATTGGCGACGACGGTCGGATGGTCCTTGAGGACGGGGTGAACCCTCGCATCTTCGACGATGAGGGGTTCGCCAGAACACACCACATACTGGCAGACGGATTGGTCAATGGGCGTTTGCCGGGTCTTTTCGAGTTCGCCAGTCAGCCCGACTGCGCTGAACAGGTACTGGCGGTCGTGATCGACGAGCGACACCGCCGCGGCGGGCACGTCGAGCGCCTCCGCAGCAATGTTGACGATGCGGTCGTAGCCCGCCTCCGGGTCGGTGTCGAGAAGGCCGGTGTCGTAGAGCGCGCGAAGCCGTTCGGGGTCGTAGAGCGGCGTCGATCGCGTGTCGGTGGCCGGGTGGCCGGTGGCCAGGCCCAATTCGGCGACGCGGCTCGTCAGCTCGCCGGGATCGCTGCCGCCGCGCAGCGTGCGCTCCTGAAGCAATCGGGCGGCGACGGCACGGCCGACGAAGACCTCGACGGACTCACCGGCCGCTGCTGCCTCTTCAGTGAGCACTCCGGAGAGCCACTTGTCGAATCCGGGAACTGGCGACGTCATGCGTGCACGATATCGTCGCGGCGCTGCTGAGCAAAGACGTGTCACCCCGGGACATCAGTTCGCGGCGGATACCGGGGTCGGCGGCATGGCCAGTTCGAGACGGACGCCGAGCAGTCGCACCGGCCGATCCAACTCGAACTGGTCGAAGACCGACAGCGCGGTGTCGACGATGGCTGTCTCGTCGATGCTCGCGGTCGGGAGCTTGCGAATCTTGGTCCTGGTGAAGAACGTGTTGGTGCGGACGGTCACGGCCACTCGGGTGACCGTACGGCCCTGTGTGACGACCTCGTCGCGGGTCCGGCGGGTCAGGTCGATGATCGCCGCGTCCATCTCGGCCTTCTCGGTGAGGTCCACGGGGAACGTGACGACGTGGCTACGCGACCTGGGTACCCACGGCTCGGCGCTGACGTTCGCGTCCCCACCGCCCTTGGCCAACAACAGGATCCACAACCCCGTCGTCGGCCCGAACGCCGAAGTGAGCACTTGGGCGTCCGTGGCCGCCAGGTCGGCGATGGTGGTGATGCCAAGGCCGGCAAGTCGTTTGGCGGTCTTGGGGCCGACACCCCAGAGTGCGTCCACGGCGCGGTCACCCATCACCGTCATCCAGTTGTCGTCGGTCAGTCGGTAGACCCCCGCGGGCTTGCCGAATCCGGTCGCGACCTTGGCGCGCTGCTTGTTGTCGCTGATGCCGACCGAGCACGAGAGTCCCGTCTCGGCCTCGACGACGTGACGGATGCGGTCGGCCAGTTCGTACGGATCGGCCACCTCGGCGCCGAGGTACGCCTCATCCCAGCCCCACACCTCGAGTGGATGGCCGAGATCGCGCAGCAGTCCCATCACCTGTTCGGAGGCCCGGTCGTAGGCATCCGGATCGGAAGGCAGGAAGGTCGCCTCCGGGCACTTGCGCGCGGCCGTGCGCAGCGGCATGCCGGCGTGCACGCCGAACTCACGCGCTTCGTAGGACGCACACGTCACCACCTTGCGTGCTTCGGCAGGGTCACCGTTGCCGCCGACGATGACGGGAAGCCCGACGAGTTCGGGCCTGCGGCGCAGTTCGACCGACGCGAGGAACTGGTCGAGGTCGACGTGCAGTACCCAGGTCACGTGCTGCTAGTTCCCACAGAGCTTGCGCGCCAAGCTTTCCCACGCATCGCCCTGAACCTGGAGGCTGCGGCCCAGATCGTTGACCTGATGGGTGACGTAGTCGGCGTCGAGCAGTGCCATCAGCGCATCGGTCTGCGCGTCGAGGTCACCGGAGGTGCCCGCGGCCTCGAGCAGCATTCGCAGGTGAGTGCGGTGCAGGTTGGCCGGCGCGTTGAACCGCATCTGCGGGTCGCTGTTGGCGCCGGAGAGCAACATGCGGTGATCCCAGGTGAACCGCAGGCGCTCGCGGCCGTAGGCCAGCAGTCGCACCAGCGGTGGGGCACCTGGCCCCAGCGGTGGGGGACCGAACATGAACGCCTGCTGCTCGGCCTTCTCGTCCTCGTCGAGGAGAACCATCATGAGGCCCGCTCGGCTGCCGAAGCGTCGGAACAGCGTGCCCTTGCCGACGCCCGCGGCGGCGGCGACGTCGTCCATCGTCACGGTGTCGGCGCCATGCTCGTCGATCAGCCTGCGGGCGGCGGCCAGCAACAGGACGCGGTTGCGCGCGGCGTCGCCGCGCTCGGTCGGCGCGGAATCGGTGACCGGCAGCCCGACCAACCCGTCGCCAACGCTCATGCCTGCACTTTAGCTCAGCCGGAATGAATCGGACCGTGGTCCGGTTAACCTATGCAAGGATCGGGACGAACTGACCGAAAGGGGCCCGAGGATCATGGCGGACGTAAAGATACTGGTACTGCTCGGCAGTCTGCGCGCGGCGTCGGTGAACCGGCAACTGGCCGAAGTGGCCAGTGAGTCGTCGCCTGCGGATGTGTCGTTGCAGCTCTTCGATCGGTTGGGCGAGTTGCCGTTCTACAACGAGGACATCGACGGTGAAGGCGTGGCCGAGTCCGTGCAGGCTCTGCGCCTGGCCGCGGCGGAGGCAGACGCCGCGCTGGTCGTCACGCCGGAGTACAACGGCAGCATCCCCGGAGTACTGAAGAACGCGATCGACTGGCTGTCACGGCCCTTCGGCAACGGTGCTCTCAAGGGCAAGCCGATGGCCGTCGTCGGCACGTCGATGGGCCAGTATGGCGGCGTCTGGGCCCACGACGAGACGCGCAAGTCGTTCGCCATCGCAGGCCCACGGGTGATCGAGGACCTGAAGCTCTCGGTGCCCGGCAAGGTCTTCGACGGCAAGCACCCGCGAGAGAATGCCGACGTGGTGCAGCAGGTCCGCGAGGTGGTCGGAAAGCTGGTCGCCGAGGTCGGCTGAGACCGCACAC
>JAOPWT010000509.1 GCA_025965555.1 Mycobacterium sp. | reverse complement strand
TGACGGTGGTCGATGCTGATTCGACGAATGTGTCCAAGGCGACCGTGGTTGTCGGGGGCTACGTCAATGGCGTCGACACCCTCGCGTATGCAAACTCCGGCAGCATCACCGGCACGTTCAACACCGCGACGGGTGTGTTGACGCTGACCGGGGCCGGAACGGTCGCCGACTATCAGGCGGCGCTGCGGTCGGTGACGTTCGCCTCGACCGCGGCGGCTGGGGTGAAGACGGTGTCGATCATCGTCACGGCCGACGCGGTGGACAGTCTGCCCGGGGTGATCGCGGTGACCGTCGCCGCACTCCCGATCGCGACAAACGTGCCGCCATTGGTGACGACCTCTGGCGTCCGGACGTATACGGCCGGAAGCTCACCCGTGACACTTGATCCGCTGGTGGCGGTGATTGACGTCGACTCGCCGAACCTGACGGGAGCGACGGTGTCCGTCGGAGCCGGGTTCGTCTCAGGCACAGATACATTGGGGTATACGCAGGGTGCCAGCACGATCGCCGGCACCTACAACAGCGCCACCGGCGTGTTGACGTTGAGTGGTAACGCCACGGTTGCGCAGTATCAGGCGGCGCTGCGGTCTGTGACGTTCTCGACCAGTTCGTCGGCGTTGGCGGCGATCAAGACGGTGTCGGTCGTGGTGACCGACGGCATCACGCCCAGCGTTCCTGGCACGGTGGCGGTGACGGTAATTGCGTTGCCGGTCAACGTGCCTCCGCTGGTCGTGACGTCCGGGGTGCGCACCTATACGGCTGGCAGCGCGGCTGTGACACTGGATCCGTCGATGACCGTCATCGACCTCGATTCACCGACACTGACCGGTGCGACGCTGACCATCGCGTCCGGGTTCGTCTCGGGCACAGACGCATTGGGATACACCCAGGGAGCGAGTCCGATCGCAGGTTTCTACAACAGCTCGACTGGCGTTTTGACGCTGACGGGTACCGGCACCGCGGTGCAGTACCAGGCAGCCCTGCAATCGGTGACGTTCTCGACCAGTTCGTCGGCGTTGGCGGCGATCAAGACAGTGTCGGTCGTGGCGACCGACGGCACCACGCCCAGCGTTCCCGGCACGGTGGCGGTGACGGTGATCGCGTCGCCGGTCAACGTGCCTCCACTGGTGGTGACGTCGTTGGCGAACGTGTCCTACACGGCGGGAAGTTCGGCTACGACCTTGGATCCGGCAGTAACGGTGACCGACGTCGACTCGGCGAACCTCACGGGTGCCACGGTGACCATCACGGCAGGCATGGCCACCGGCGACACGTTGGGATTCACCGCCGCCAATGGAATCACCAGCAGCTACAACGCGACCACCGGAGTCCTGACGCTCACGGGACCGACGACGGTGGCGAACGACCAGCAGGCGTTGCGCTCGGTGACTTTCGCGACCAGTGCGTCGGCGGTCGCGGCGATCAAGACGATGTCCATTGCGGTCACCGACACCCAGGCGGCGCAGAGTCTGCCCGGTCTGGTAGCGGTCACAGTACTGTCATTGCCGGTGAATCTGCCCCCCGTGGTGGTCAGTTCCTTGGCCAACACCGTGCCGTTCACGGCAGGCAATGCACCCGCTGTGCTCGACGGCGCGGTAACGATTCTCGAGGACTCGGCATCATTATCCGGAGCCACCGTCTCGATCGGACTGGGCAGGCAATCGGGTGACACGTTGGCATTTACCTCCGCCAACGGAATCACCGGTAGTTACAACGCGACGACCGGGGTCCTCACGCTCAGTGGAACCGCGACCGTCGCGCAGTATCAGACGGCGCTGCGCTCGGTGACGTTCGCTACCCCGACCGCTGGCCTGCTCGGCGTGCGAACGATATCGATGGCGGTCACCGACGGACTGGGCTTGTCGAGCGCTTCGGTGCCGCTCACGGTCACGGTGGTCGCCAATACGGAGCCGGTCGTGACGACCTCGGTTGTGGGCAACTTGCTGTACAAGGTGAATGCCACGCCGAAGGTTCTGGACCCGCTAATCATCGTGGCCGACGACTCCACGTCTTTGTCGAGTGCCACGATCACGATCACAGTCGGCAAGTTCTCGGGTGACATGCTGGCCTTCACTCAGCCGGTGGGAAGCTCGATCACCGGTAGCTACAACAGCACCAGCGGCACCTTGACCCTGACCGGTGCTGGCACAGTCGCGCAATACCAGGAAGCACTGCGTTCCGTCACGTTCGCTACGTCAAGCCTCGGCATCTTGGCCCGCACGGCGTCATTCGTGGTGACCGACATCCAAGGGCTGCAGAGTGTTTCGTTGCCATTGGTCATTGTGGTGAGCCTCTAGGCCAGCGTCCAGACGCCGCTCGCCGCCGCGTCACGAGCGAAGTCCGCGATGTCCTTGGGCGGACGACGGTCCATTCCAGGCCCGAGGCCCTTACGACTTCCTCGGCGCGTTCGGCTTCCTCTTCGCCGCGGCCGGACAGCAGGACCAGCCGCTTGACTCCCGCGACACGGGCGAGTCCGATGGGTTCGGTGAGTGCCTCGACCGAACCCGGCGCCGCCAGATCGGGGCCGTAGGTGATGTAGGCCGCCGTCACGCCGTCCAGGGCCCGGCGCCCAGGTGGCGGGCGGCTCCCAATCGAAGGGCGTTGCAGACGAACGAGATCCGTGTCTGACATCACCACCGCGTTCAGTGACGCGGGCCGCGACGCGCTTGCCGGTTGGCTACCGCATACGCGAGCGTCGCGACTCAGCCTCGATGGCTGAGCACGTTGACCACATTGCCCGACAAGTCCTCGAAGAAGAACCGCCGCACTCCCCACTCCTCGTCGGTCAAGGGGTACACGATGCGCAGGCCGCCCGACACCGCCGCGTCGTGTGCGCCGTCGACGTCATCGACCTCCACCGACACGTCGGGGTTGACCGGTGCGGTGAGATCTTTTGTCATCAAACTGATTTGGTGTCCGCGGTTGACATCGGCAAGCGTGAGGATCCAGCCGTGGTTCATCACCTCGGCCAATCCCAACGTCGCGGCGTATGCGTCGCCGGCACTGTCCAGATCGGCGACGGTCAGGTTGGGTACGATCCGTCGCACCGTCATATCGCCGGGCCGAGCAGGTCGTCGGCGTCCTTGATGACGTATCCGTAGCCCTGCTCGGCAAGGAACCGCTGGCGATGTGCGGCGTACTCGGCATCGAGGCTGTCGCGTGACACCACCGAGTAGAAGATCGCGCCGCCGCCGTCGGCCTTGGGACGCAGAAGCCTGCCCAATCGCTGCGCCTCCTCCTGACGCGAACCGAAGGTTCCCGAAACCTGCACCGCCACACTGGCTTCGGGCAGGTCGATCGAGAAGTTGGCGACCTTGGACACCACCAACGTCTGGATCTCGCCGGTGCGGAAGGCTTGAAACAGCGACTCGCGCTCCGCAGTCTTCGTCGAGCCCTGGATCACCGGGGCGTCGAGTTCGCGTCCGAGCTCGTCGAGTTGGTCGAGATACGCCCCGATCACCAGCGTCGGCTCGCCCGGGTGGCGGGCCAGGATCGACTTGACCACCGCGATCTTGGTGTGCGCCGTCGAGCACAGCTTGTAGCGCTCTTCGGGTTCGGCCGTCGCGTAGATCATCCGTTCGTTCTCGGTCATCGTGACGCGCACCTCGATGCACTCGGCGGGGGCAATCCACCCCTGCGCCTCGATGTCCTTCCACGGCGCGTCATAGCGCTTGGGCCCGATCAGGCTGAACACGTCACCCTCACGGCCGTCCTCGCGGATCAGCGTTGCCGTCAGCCCGAGCCGCCGCCGGGACTGCAGGTCGGCGGTCATCCGGAAGACGGGCGCGGGCAACAGGTGCACCTCGTCGTAGATGATCAGCCCCCAGTCGCGGCTGTCGAACAACTCGAGATGGCGATACTCACCCTTGGTGCGCCGAGTGATCACCTGATAGGTGGCGATCGTGACTGGTCGGATCTCCTTGCGCTCGCCGGAGTACTCGCCGATCTCCTCTTCGGTCAGCGAGGTGCGGGCGATCAGCTCGCGCTTCCACTGCCTGCCTGCCACGGTATTGGTGACCAGGATCAACGTCGTCGCGCCCGCCTTCGCCATCGCCGCTGCGCCGACGATGGTCTTGCCAGCACCGCAGGGCAGCACGACCACCCCGGAGCCGCCCGCCCAGAACGAGTCGGCCGCCATCTCCTGGTAGTCGCGCAGCTCCCAGCCATCCTGATCCAAGGCAATCGGGTGCGCCTCGCCGTCTACGTACCCCGCCAGGTCCTCCGCGGGCCACCCGATCTTGAGCAGCATCTGCTTGATGTGCCCACGCTCGCTGGCGTGCACGACGATCGTGTCGTCGTCGATGCGCGCGCCGAGCATCGGGGCGATCTTCTTGTTCCGCAGCACCTCTTCGAGCACCGCACGATCCAGGCTGACCAGCAGCAGCCCGTGCACCGGGCTCTTCACCAGCTGCAGGCGGCCGTAGCGGGCCATCGTGTCGACGATGTCGACCAGAAGTGGTTGTGGCACCGAGTAGCGCGAGAACGACACCAGTGCGTCCACCACCTGCTCGGCGTCATGTCCGGCGGCGCGGGCATTCCACAGCGCCAACGGCGTGATGCGGTAGGTGTGGATGTGTTCGGGTGCGCGTTCCAGCTCGGCGAACGGGGCGATTGCCGCTCGAGCCGCGCCTGCGAGCTCGTGGTCGACTTCGAGCAGCACCGTCTTGTCGGACTGCACGATCAGGGGGCCGTCTGTCATGCGCGATGCCGTCCCGGCGTTGAAGCGCTACTCGCTCTAAAAGTCATTCCGTCTATTATCCCTGATCGGCCGACACGACCGACGTCACGCGATGGATCGCGAAGTCACGCACCCTTCCGGCCGCCGGATCGTAAGCGGTGAGCTGGCCGCCGCGGACGTTGATCGGTGCGACGACGCGCTGGGTCGCCACGCCTGCCGGGTCGACGTAGCCGATCACCACCGACTCCTGACGGTGCGCCGCGCTGTGCAACTGAGCCATCGCCTCGGCGGGATCGAGCCGGACACCGTCGTTCGGGGTAGCGGCCACCTTGCGAAGCACGGCGACGATGGCGCCGAGCGTCTGGGCCGTCGGCCCCTGTGGAGGTCGATAGCCCCGCCGGCGACCAGGGGTGGGCACGCGGGCACCGCGCGAGCGGATGTCGACGATCGCGCCCGACGAGTCCTCGGCGGCGGGCGCGAAGCCCGCGGTACGCAGCGCGGCCAGCACCTCGTTGATCGGTGACATGCAGACGGCGACGGTCGGTGCCAGCGCCCGCACGTCCAGCCGCTCGAGCGCGGGAGAGGAGATCGCCTGGGCCAGCAGGGCGGGATCCTCGCACCGGACGAACGACGCGGCCATGCCAACCCGTAGTTGACCGTGGCGACGGGCGACGTCGTCGATCAGATATGCCAAGCCTTGCGGGACCGGCGTTTTCGAGTGGCGAGTGAACAGCGTGTGCAGCTCGCTTGCGGAGAGGCCGGTGTCGAGGGCATGGCGGATCGACTGCTCACTGATCCGGTAGACCATCGCCGCGCCCGCCGACTCGACCGTGGCGACCGCCGACAGCTGCTCGGCCAGCGCGCGATCCAGCGGCCCCGGCACCACCACCGTCAGGTCGGCCTGCAACAGGAAGTGATCGATCGGCGCGGGCAGGACCTTGTTCATCGCCGCGACGACAACGTCCTCGGTCTCCGCGGCGAGCAACAGACGGCTCGGGCCGGCAATCGCACCTCGGCCGATCGCGCCAACTGCGTGGGCCTCGGCAAGCAAGTCGGTGACCGGCTTGAGCTGCAGACGTGCCGCCCAGCGTGGGCGCCGCCACGTCAGCGCGCTCGAGGCCCCTGCCGCGTCCACCCCGGCGCCGCGGGGCAGGTCGGCAAGTGTCGTGAGAAGCAGGCGACGGTCGAGCGGCGAGGCCGTCGAATAGAGTGAATCCGACAGTGCCGCATAGGGTTTGCCATCAGGACCGCGCTGGCCGATGAGGCTGGGTCGTGAGGGCAGGTCTAACCAGGCCGAGGCGATCAGGTACCACCGCGCCGCGGTGGGGGATTCGATGAACCGGTCGGCGGCCAGCGTCGGTGCCCAGTAGGGACCGGCGCCGTCCAGTGGATCGGGTTCGGGGATCCCAGCCGCGATCAATCCGGCCGCGGACGCCACCTCCAGAATCAGGCCGAGCCGATCGTCGTCGACGCCGGTGCCCTTGGCTAGACGCTTCAGCTCGCGGACCCCGAGACCACCGCTGCGCAGTTCTGGGATCGGCGCGCTCGAGAGCGTCTCCAACACCACGTCGACCTCACGAAGCAGGTCCATCGCCGACCCCGCCGCGGCCGCGTCGACGTCGGAGACGGATGTCGAGGTGACCACCGCGTCGGGAGAGGTCAGTCCGACGGGTCCAGGGGACTCGCCGCGCAGCACCTGGCCGACGAGCCGCGGCAGGATCACGGTGTCCTCGTCGACCT
>JAOPWT010000482.1 GCA_025965555.1 Mycobacterium sp. | reverse complement strand
GCGGCAGGTATGGCTGGGCCAGCAACTCGACTTGGACGCGATCGCGGTGGCCGCGGTGATCGGTGCGGCAGTTCCCGGCCTCGCGGTCGGGACCTCGGTGGTGCCGATCAACCCTCGCCACCCGTTGACCGTGGCCGCCGCGGCGCAGACCGCCCAGTCCGCCAGCCATGGTCGGTTCAGCCTCGGCCTGGGGTTGGGCGTCGCCGAACTCGAGCAGCTGACCTTCGGAATATCGACGGGCCATGGCGCACAACGGCTTCGGGAGTACCTCACCGTGTTGCGGGCGGTGCGCGACACCGGAACCGTGGAGTTTCACGGCACTCACGTCACGGCCGTCGACCCGCACGTCATGCCGGTCGCGCTGCCCGCGGCGTCACCGTATCCGTTGTACGTCGCCGCGATGGGGCCGCAGACTCTTCAGGTGACCGGCGAACTCGCCGACGGCACGCTGCCCTACGCCGGGCCGCGCACCCTCGGCGAGTTCATCGTGCCCACCATCGGCAAGGCCGCCGCCGATGCAGGCAGGCCGACACCGCGGGTGTTCGGATTGGTCAGCGTCTCCGTCACCGACGACGTCGAGGGTGCTCGCGCCGTCGCTGCCGAGACCATGGCCATGTACGACCAGGTGCCGTCGTATCAGCGCATCAACGCCCGCGAGGGGGTGAACAGCGTGGTCGACCTCGCGCTGATCGGCAGCGCGGAACACGTCGCCCGCGGGTTGGCGCGCTACGTGGATGCCGGCGCGACCGATCTGCTGCTGATGCCGATCCAGACGGGGCGCGATGAGCTGCGCCGGGCCTGCGAGGTCGCCGCTGGAATACCCGTGCGCGGAGGGTGCTTGTGAGAACCATGACCGAAATCGACAAGACCAAACTCGTGCAGGACACCGCATCGCTCGGCGATTTCAACCGCAACGTCGTTGAGGAGTTCCGCGCCAACGGCGGCAAGGTCGGCGGCCCCTTCGAAGGTGGCAACCTTCTGCTGCTGCACACCACGGGTGCCAAGTCGGGCCAACCCCGGTTGTCGCCGCTGGCCTACCTGACCATCGACGGCAAGATGCTGATCATCGGCTCGTACGCGGGTGCCCCGAAGGATCCGGCGTGGGTGCACAATCTGCGGGCGACTCCGAAGGCACATATCGAGGTCGGCACCGAGTCCTACGACGTCACGGTCCGTGAGTTGCGACCGGGTGCGCCGGGAACTCCCGCGGGACCACCGTTCTCACCGGGAAGGTTGTCGCCGGTTGGTGGTGACGGGCTCTGCTCGACGGGCGGCGGCGTTGCCGAATTTCCGCCGCTCACCGTCTGACTCGGACCACCGCCACTTTCCGTCGTCGCCCCCATTGCCATCCGTTGAAGTTTGGTCATGGCGAATCGATACCCGGTCGTTGCCCGAGCTAACGACTGGCCCAGCCACGTCACGATTGCGTCATCGCTCGGGGTGTGCTCAGCTCAGCCGTTCGATGATGGTGGCGTTGGCCATGCCGCCGCCCTCGCACATCGTCTGCAGGGCGAAGCGTCCGTCACGCTGTTCCAGCGCGTTGACCATCGTCGTCATGATGCGGGCACCGCTGGCACCGAGGGGATGTCCGATCGCGATGGCGCCACCGTTGACGTTCGTCCTGGCCAGGTCGGCGCCGGTGTCCTTGGCCCATGCCAGCACAACCGGCGCGAACGCCTCGTTGACTTCGAACAGGTCGATGTCGGCCAGTGTGAGACCCGCACGGGCCAGCACCTTGTCCGTCGCAGGAATGACACCCGTCAGCATGTAGAGCGGATCGGAACCGACCACCGTCATGGTGTGAATGCGGGCCAGCGGTCGCAGCCCCAGTTTGCGGGCGGCAGCTCCGCTGGTGATCATCACCGCGGCGCTACCATCCGACAGCGGCGATGAGTTGCCTGGCGTGATCTCCCACTTGATCTGGGGAAAGCGTGACGAGTACGGCTCGGAGTAAAAGGCGGGTCGCAGGCCGGCGAGGGTTTCGACGGTCGTTCCGGGACGGATGATCTCGTCGGTCGACAACCCGGCGATCGGCGCCAGTTCGTTGTCGAAGAAGCCCTCCTTGGTCGCGCGGGCGGCCTTCTCGTGGCTGCTCGCCGAGAATTCGTCGAGCTCGGTGCGCGACAGCCCCCACTTGGCAGCGATCAGTTCGGCGCTGATGCCCTGCGGCACCAGACCCTCGGCGTAGCGCTCGGCCATGTCCTTGCCGAAGGGGTCGCTGCCGGGAAGCACGCTGCTGCCCATCGGTACCCGTGACATCGACTCGACGCCCGCCGCGATGACGATGTCATAGGAGCCGGCGAGCACGCCCTGGGCGGCGAAACTGATTGCCTGCTGGCTACTTCCGCACTGACGATCGACGGTCGTGCCGGGGACGCTTTCGGGGAAACCCGCCCCGAGCAGAGCGTTGCGGGCGATGTTGACGGCCTGGTCGCCCACCTGGGTCACGGCGCCTGCGATGACGTCGTCGACCTGGACCGGGTCGACCCCGGTACGTGCGACGACCTCGCGCAGACTGTGGGCCAGCAGATCGGCGGGCAGCACGCCGTGCAGAGCCCCGTTGGCCTTGCCCTTGCCGACGGGCGTGCGTACGGCGCTCACGATGACAGCGTCACGGTCGTTGAAGTCGGCCTTCGAAACGGACATGGGTTTCTCCTAAGTGACTCGTCGCTGAGTACTGTTCTCTATACTTAGATGTAACACCTCGGTCTAGTCTCAACAACCCAGCTGTGGAGTGATGTACATGACAGTCCTGCAAGGACCGCTTGCCGACCGAGACTCCTGGTCCGCGGTGGGCCACTGCCCGATCGAGAAGACGATGGGCCTGGTGGGGACCAAGTCGGCGATGCTGATCATGCGCGAGGCCTACTACGGCACCACGCGGTTCGACGACTTCGCCCGCCGCGTCGGCATTACCAAGGCCGCCACCTCCGCCCGGCTGTCCGAGCTCGTCGAGGCGGGGCTGCTCGCCAAGCAGCCCTACCAGGAGCCTGGCCGGCGCAGTCGGGACGAATACGTCCTCACTTCGCAGGGCACGGCGTTCATGCCCGTCGTATGGGCGATGTTCGACTGGGGCAGGGCGTACTTCGGCGACAGCCGATTACGGCTGGCACACGAAGGCTGCGGCGCGGAGGCGGCGGTCGAGATCCGTTGTGCCGAGGGCCACGACGTGCCGCCCGACGAGCTGGCGGTGCGCCTGGTCAGGTCAGCTGCTCCCGGAACTTTCGCGCCTGGCTCATGAGCTCATCGACTCGCGAACGCTCCGCGCGATTCTCGAAC
>JAOPWT010000479.1 GCA_025965555.1 Mycobacterium sp. | reverse complement strand
ACAGATCTTTTCGACACGGCCCAGCCGCCTACAAGGTGGACATCGCCGTGACGGAGGGCGTCCCGTGGCTCAACGAGTTCTGTCGGGCGGCGGGGACGGTGCACGTGTGCGGTTCGTTCGACGAGGTCGTGGCCGCCGAACGCGCTACTGCCGCAGGCCGCATGCCCACTCGACCGTTCGTCATCGTCGCCCAGTAGTACCTGATGGATCCCGGCCGATCCGCCGGTGGCGTCCACCCGCTGTATGCCTATGCCCATGTACCCGATGGCTATACGGGCGATGCGACCGGTGCGATCATCGACCAGATCGAACGTTTCGCCCCCGGGTTCCGAGAACGCATCGTCGGGACGCACGTCCGCACCCCTCAAGGACTTCACGCCCATGACGCCAACCTGGTCGGCGGCGACGTCAACGGCGGCGCAATGGATTTGCGGCAGTTCATTGCCCGGCCGCGGGTGACCACCGACCCCTACTGGACCGGGTTGTCCGGCCATTACCTGTGCTCGGCATCGACACCGCCGGGAGGCGGGGTGCACGGCATGAGCGGACACCTCGCGGCGAAGTCAGCATTGCGGCGACTGCGCGGGAAGCTGTGATTTGACTTGGGTGGGTGGCGCCCGCCCTGTCGCGCCGTTCGTTGGCCGCCGCGTGGATGCCGCAGTCAGCGGTAAGGCATTGGCCCACAGCACATCCGCGGGCCCTCAATTGGTCGAGGGTGGTGGTTGTGGTTCGAAGGGTTGGTACCACCACCATTGGGCGCGTTCCCCGGTCGGACCCGGACACGGTGCGACCGCGGGCGGGGGTGTCGTCGGGGGCCGGGCCAGCGATCCCGGGTCCAGTGGTGTGCCGTCACCGTCGGTGACGACGAGGTGATCGGCGGGGCCGGTGAGGGTGATCACGCCCCGGTGGTGCATGCGGTGGTGATGGGGACACAGCAACACCAGGTTGTCCAGTTCGGTGGGGCCGCCGTCCTCCCAGTGCCGCAGGTGATGGGCGTGCAGACCGCGGGTCGCCCCGCACCCGGGGACCGCGCAGCAGCGGTCACGATGCTCCAGCGCCCGACGCAACCGGCGGCTGATCGTGCGGGTGGTCCGCCCCGACCCGATGACCCGGCCCTCACGCTGGAACCAGGCCTCACACGTCGCGTCGCAGAGCAGGTAGCGGCGCTCACTCTCGGTCAGCAACGGACCCAGATGCAGGGCGGCGACTCGGTCTTCGACGTCGAGGTGCACGACCACGGTGGTGTGCTGCCCGTGCGGGCGGCGGGCCGCCTCGGCGTCCCAGCCGTCTTGGACGAGGCCCATGAACGCGTCGACGTTGTCCGGGAACGGCGGCGCCTGCTCCGATGAGCCCTCGGCGTGGTCGCGTTTCCAGTCGGCGATCTGCCGGTCCCGGTGAGACTGCAGGGCGGCGTCGAACTTCGCCGCCTCCACCCGCGGCAGGCGGATCCGCCAGGTGGTGTAACTCGGGCCGACGGTCTTGGTGATCGACCCCTCCGGTTCCGCAGTGAGGTCGGGGTCGGGTTCGGGTCGCGGTTCCAGCTTGACCGCGGTACGCAACTGGGTCACCGTGGCGCTGGCGGCCAGCTCGGCGTAGCGCGCGTCGGATCCGTCGGCTGCCTGCTTGGCGATGACGCCGACCTGATCCAAGGAGAACCGGCCCTGCCGCATGCCTTCCGCGCATCGGGGGAACTCGGGCAGCCGGTGTGCGACGGTGGTGACGGTCTCGGCGTTGGCCGGTGAGAGGCCCGTCTTCCAGGCCACCAACGCCGCCACCGACCGTGCACCGGTGGCACCCCACAGGCCGTCGCGGTCGATCTCGGCCACAATCTCCACGATGCGGGCGTCGATCGCGTTGCGCTGACCAGTCAGCTCCGCCATCTCCTCGAACAACACCTCGAGACGCTCGGCAGGGCTCACCTCAGTGGTGAAAGACGCTGCGCCCGAAGCCATGCCACCATCATCACAGAGGGGTACGACAAGATTTTCGATCCGGACGCGGATGTCGGTGTGGAGACCAATAACGCTAGCCGCGGATGTGCAGTGAGCCAACGCTTATCCGCTGGCGGATGGTGTGTCGAGGAATCACGACTCAGCGGTCCTCGAGTTTGGCCAGCTTGGCGAGCATCGCGTTGTAGGCGGCCAGGTCGGCGTCGTCGTCGCGGTCGGCGGCGCGATCCAACCGCACCGCGGTGCGCTGATCGGTGCGGCGCCACTGCATGAGCAGCGCGAGCAGCACCAGGACGAGCGGCACTTCACCTGCCGACCAGGCGATGCCGCCGCCCAGTTTCTGGTCGGCCAACAAGTCGGTGTGCCAGGGCAGCTGCAACGACTTGTAGAAGGCTTCCGCCAGCGGGGTATTGGTTCCCATCAGCACCACCCCGAAGAAGGCGTGCAGGGGAAGCGATCCGAACACCACGGCGAGCTTGGCGATGGGAGGAATCGGTTTCGGCGTCGGGTCAACGCCGATGACCACCCAGTAGAACAGGTAGCCGCTCAGCAGGAAGTGCAGGTTCATCGCCACGTGGGCGGCGTGGCTGCCGACGGCGACGTCGAAGATTCCGCCGAAGTACAGGCCGTAGAAACCGGCGACGAAGATCACGGTGGCGACGATGGGGTTGGTCAGGAATCGTGACACCCGACTGTGCAGCGCCGCCAGCAGCCATTCACGCGGCCCGGGTGGATCGTCATTGCCCGCGGCGGGCAGCGCCCGCAACGCCAGCGTCACCGGCGCCCCGAGGACCAGCAGCACCGGCACGAGCATCGACAGCAGCATGTGCGCGGCCATGTGCATGCTGAACATCGCAGGCATGTACCGGCCGATCCCCGACGACGTCGCGAACAGCAGCACCGCGCAGCCGCAGAGCCACGCCACCATCCGCCCCGGCGGCCATGTGTCGCCGCGCTTGCGCAGCCGCCGCACCCCCGCGAGGTACAGGCCCGCGAACACGAGGGCCGCGGTGCCGAGGATCAGATCGAAGCGCCAGTCGAACAGGATCCGCGCCACGCTCGGCGGGCCGGCCAGGTCGTAGCCGATCTCGACGGCCGTCACCGACGGGTTGAACACCGCGGGCGGAGGCGGCGGCGTTCGGCCCAGCGCGACGGCGATGCCGAACGTCAGGCCGAAGACCCCGGCCTCGATCAACGCCAGCCGGATCAGCGGACCGCGGGCGCCCGGATCGGCCTTCAGCGCGGCGACGCCGCGACGACGCTGTTGCCAGCCGAGCACGCCGAGGACGCACAGCGCGACCGCCTTGCCGACCACCAGCCAGCCGTAGCTGGTGTGCACCAGGTCCTCGAGGCGGATGCGGACCAGCGCGTTGACCACCCCGGAGACCGCCATCGCCACGAAGCACCACAGTGCGATGGTGGAGAACCGCCGGGCGGCGAGGTCGGCGTGCTCGCCACCGCGAATGGCATGCGCGAGCAACGCAAGCAGACCGCCCGCCCATACGGCGCCCGCGACGAGGTGGATGAACAGGCTGTTGGTGCCGAGGTCGTGGGATCCACCGGCCGACGAGTGACCCGTCAGCGCCAGCGGAAAGAGCGTCACCACTGCGCCTGCGAACAGCAACGGGGTCCACGACCAGCGCAGCACCGGGATGCTGACCACCGTCACGATCGCGGCCAACAACGCGGTCCAGCGCCACGCCCCCGCGACGTCGATGAGGCTCGCCACCGACCAGATCGTCGACGGGTCGAGACGGCTCGTCAGTGGTTGACCGGTGACGTCGGAGACTGTCAGCGGGACCAGCAGGGCCGCACACACCGTCCAGACGCCCGACGCGACGGTCCCCAACCGCAGTGCACGGTAGCCCGACGCGTCGAGGACGCCGTTGCGCTGCGGCGGGACCAGGAAGGCGGCGACGAGGAAGGAACCCACCGCCACGACGGCGGCGATCTCGCCAGCTGCTCGGAAGAACGGGAGTCCGTAGTTGGTGACGGGGCCGGGGTCAGGCAGCCCGGTCGCGGTCAGGGCATCGGCCAACGACAGCGCAGCGATGCACGCGGCGGTCGTACCGGCCAGCAGGCCGACACCGAACAGGATCGGCCACACCGTGCTGGTGCGGGTCGCTGCCCGCGCCTCGGCCGTGGTCATGCCAACAGCGTATGGCGCGTTCCTGACTGCGCCGTCACCCGCTCTCCTTGCGCTTCACCAGTTCGCGAACGAAGAACTGCTCCCTGGAGAACTTCTCGACCTTGTCCATGTCGCCGAGAATCCCTCGCAGCTCGGCGAGGAAGGCGGTGCGACGTTCCTCGAGGTCGGCGGCTGGCTTGAGCAGATTCTGGTCGGCCACCACCTGCCGCGCGGTGGCGAAGAGGAGCGCCGACACCGACTCGTTGCTGCGGACCCGGTCCTGCGCGATGTACTGCCCCCCGACGCCGAGCGCGAGTTTGGTGAGGTCCTTCTCGCCGATCTCGGGCGGCGTGCCCCTGAGCACGTCGGCGACGATCTCGTACGCCTCGATGAACGGCCGCAGCATGGCGCCGGCGATCAGCGGTCGTTTGGCGCGAAGCATCGCATCGGCCTCGCCACCGCCTGCGGCGACGTGCTGCTCCCAGTCGTCGTGCCACGACATCTCTTCGGCGACGTGCTCGCGGAACGCCGCGGAGTCGGCAAAGTAGAACTCGAACTTCAGTAGGTCACGCAGCCGCATCGCCTGCGCCCAGAAGGCTTCGACGCGATCGCCGTCCGCGCGTCCTGCGTAGGCCAGTGACAGCTCCACGATCGACGTCTCGAGGAAGGCGTGAATCAGGGTGTTGCGGTAGAACGCCGCCTCGTGTTCGTCCTCGGGGGCGATGCGCCAGACCGGCTCGCGCCCACCGTCGACCCGGGTGACGGGATGGCCACCCGACAGGGCGTCGACCGCGGCCCGCACGCCATCGGTGGTGCGCAACCGCATCGCGCTGTTGGTCATCGGGGTCTTCGTGCGCTCTAGGTAGTCCAGTGCGTCCTGCATGGTGTGATGCAACTGACCGAGCGTCAGCGCCACCCCGTTGGTAGTGAGCAGCAGCGCCGACACCAGTCCGGTGGCGTTGATCGGCGTGACGCGAAGGATGCGCCACGCCACCTCGAAGGCCATCTTCTGCATCGCAAGACGTTTGGCGGCCTCGTCGGTGGCCATCGGCCCGTGCGGCTCACCGAGGTACTTGCGCATCGAGACGGCTTCGGGGAAGCGGACGTAGATCTTGCCGTAGTTGCGGTCACCTTGGGCCTTGATGAAGTTGTACAGCCAGGACAGCCCCTCTGGCGTCTTCTCACCGCCGCGGGCATAGGCGGCGTACTCCGCGGTCTCGTGCAGCTGGTCGAAACTGATCGAAACGGGCTGCAGAAGGATGTCGTCGCTGCGGCCCGCGAGGTAGGCATCGGCCACGTATGCGAGCAGACCGAGCTTGGGCGGCAACATCTTTCCGGTCCGCGAGCGAGTGCCCTCGATGGCCCAGCTCAGGTTGAACCGCTTCTGGACGATGTAGCCGACGAACTCCCGCAGCACGTACTTGTACAGCGGGTCATCGAGCTTGCGGCGGATGAAGATGGCGCCCGAGCGACGCATCAGCGGTCCCATGAGCCCGAACGACAGGTTGATGCCCGCGAAGGTGTGCACCGGTGGCAGCCGGTTCTCCTGCATCGCGACCGGCACGATCGCGCCGTCGAGGTAGGACCGATGCGAGAACAGCAGCACCGCGGGATGATTCTCCAGCGCCACCCGCATCGCCTCGACCTCGAAGCGGTCGTAGTCGATGTTGGGATCGAACCCCCGGCTGAAGATCGCCCTGCCCACGGTCGGAATCAGGTCGACGGAGAACCGGCTCCAGCCCGTCGCGAGCTCGTCGAGCATCTCCCCCGCCGATTCCAGGGTGGCGCCGGGGATCTTCTCGAGCCCCTCGCGAAAACGGGCTGAGGCCAGCATCTCCGGCTTGACCAGCCGGGGCGACTTGTACTCCGGACCGAGCAGTCGCAGCTCGACACGTTCGATCGCCAGCTCGGCGCGCCGCATGACGAAGCGCGCGAAGTCGCGTGGGTTCTCGGCGACCGTGGTGTCGTTCCAATTCTGGCGCAGCTCCGACACCTTCGCAGGCTCGCCGGCCACCACTCGAGCGCGCGTCGGATCCTTGCGAAGGATGCCGCGCTGCAACAACTTCGGGGGACGGTACGTGTCCCGACCGCCGAGAAAGGCCACCACCTTGGATCGGGTGGGCAGGCCACCGGGAATCCAGAACACGCGCACGGGGACGACGGAGCGGTCCTCGTCCACTTCGAGGAGTTCGACCAGTCGAGCAAGGACGGCAGGCGGCGGATCGTCGTCGCTCGGCAATTGCAGCACCTCGATGCGCGCATCGGGGTGGGCTCGACGCTGGGCCGCCAGCCAGTCGTCGAGCATCTTGACCTCGGCTGGCGAGTCGACCGACGCCAGGACCAGCGCGTCGTCGGTGGGGATGAAGCTGTGCAGCGCGTCGGCGGTGACCTTCACGGCCGCCCCTTCTTGGCCGGATTCGCCTTGGCGGCGGCCTTCTTCACCGGAGCCTTGGCGGCGGCGGCCTTCTTCGCTGCGGATTTGGTTGCCGCCTTCTTGGCTGGCGCCTTTCTGGTGGGCTTGGCGGTGCGCTCGTAGAGCGGGGCGCTCGGGAGGTCGCCCTGCGGCCAGTTCTTGAGCGTGTCGAGGTAGAGCTGACGGACCTCGGCGATGCGTTCCGACAGGTTCTCGGTGGTCCAGTCGTCGACGGGAATCGGCGGGAAGACCGCCACGTCCACG